>JAADGP010000093.1:7879-13535 GCA_013152315.1 FCB group bacterium | reverse complement strand
CGCATAATCGTATTTACGATTTCACAAATAAACAGATGGTGATCCCCCCGCGGGACGATCTCAACCACTTTCCCTTCCAGAATCATGGGCATGTCATCCAACAGGGGATTTCCAAGATCACTGATCCGGTACGGATACCCGTTGATTGACTGCGAATCGATATTTTTTATTTTGAAAAAGTCGGCCACCAGGTCTTTTTGATCGGCTTCCGGGAAATGAACAGCCACGTGCCCGCAGCGTTTAACGGTTCCACATAAATGTGATACCCGGCGAATAGCCATGGTAATCAACGGCGGTTCGATCGAGGTTTGAGTAAGGAATGAAATAACGGACGCTGCCGGGTTACCATTCCACCGGCTTGTTACAATAAACAATCCATTCGGTATTTTGCGCAGAACGGTCTTGCGATGGTCCGGTTCCATTCGCGGCGCTTTGATCAGGGTTTATCCGTCGGGGTTTCCCCCTCCGCGGGGATTTCTTTTTGCCCCAGAACAAAAAAGATTTGAAATGAAATGCCGGTCAGACGCGAATATTCGGACGGTAAACCCGAGGCCGGATCGATATGGGGAGTGTCACCGTAGCGGGCCTTATTCTTTTCACTGTCCCAGCGCCATTTTAAATCAAAAACCGATCCTAAGGGCATGGCATTAAAATCATGGAAATAACCAATCTCATAGCCGAATCGCTTGCCCGGTTTACCTCCCAGCAATAACCCGATTCGTGTGCTGGTTTTCCCCATGATACCGTGAGCAATGTACATTCCCCGCAGACCCCACCAGGTTGTTCGCATTGGGCCGCCCTTCCGGGGTTTTCGTTGACGAATTTTGTAATAAGTAAAATCCAGATTCTTATTCGGATTCAGACTCCAGGCCAGATTAAGAACATCCCATTTGTTTTCCTTCGAATACAGTACCCGGCTGTAATCAATACCTGTGCCGTACAGCGGCAGTCCGAGACGCAATCCAACGCTACTGACATCCGTTATGGCCTTGCGATACCATAGATAGGGAAAAACATTTTCGGCCGCGATGGTGTAACCATAGGTACTCTCACCCTTTTTTAACCGCTCGGTTGTAATGGTCGGGTGAGTGGCGCACCCAGCCAGAAATAAGAGCGCCATGAACGGAGCTGCTTTAATCATAGTCTTAATACGATGCACCGATAAATTTGTGTCGGGAAGAAAATTCAAAATAAAAAGCCCACCGCGGTGGACCTGTACTTAATCAGCCTCCCTCCGGACGGGAAAATCCTTTCCGTTGGGGATGGGAGGGTAAATTAATTACCTGGTTAGTAAAATATTCCGCAATATGGGCCACGATATCACCGACCGAAACCAATCCAACGGGTCGATTGTCTTTATCCACAATGGGGACATTCCGGAATCCTCCGACATACATTTTATTTAATGCGTAGGCCACGGTATCACTCATATGAAGCGTTTCCGGATTGGGTGTCATGTACTCATCCACGGTAACCCGGTCGAAGTTCAATCCTTTTCCGGCAATTTTCATCAAAATATCGCGTTCGGTTAAAATTCCCACCAGGCGATTCTCATCCTCAACCAATACACAGCCGACCGATTTTTCCTGGAGGCGCTTAATTGCCTTCCGCAGGGGAATTCCTTTGGATACAATTACCGGCGGTTTCAATTCAAGATCGGAGATCGGGGCATTTATCGTTACTCCCTCCTGGAGGGCCGAATCCTTTTCACGCTCCAGATCATCCATGTGCATCAATTCATCATCTAATTCACTGACCATACAAATCCTTTCTTTCCACGAATTTAGTTTGCACGAATTACAATCACAACAACGGACTGCCGGCTGGCCGGTACGGTTATTTCAAATAGATCATCTTACGGCTGAACACAACCGGCAAATAATTGTCCACTTGTGCCTGCAAAGTAAAGAAGTAAATCCCGCTGGACCGGTTTTCACCGAACCAGGTATAATGGTAAGTTCCTGCCTCCATATGGCTGTCATCGATAAACGTTTGCACTATTCTCCCGCGGGCATCGGTAACAAACAAGCTGATGATGGCCGGTTGAATCAAATCGAAAGTAATCGTAGTGCTGGCATTGAAGGGGTTGGGATAATTCTGGTACAAAGCAAATACATCCGGAACGTTTAATTGCTCATGCGTTGTTTTCTGTGTGCTGTTGGGTTTACCCAAAGTGATATTATCGATTGTTTGCCAGGGACCTTTATCCGGGATACGCCCCTCAACGATCGAGTATTCAGCCGGTATGGGACGACTCTCTAACGTTTTCCATCCACCATCCAACGTATATTTTTTCAGATGGACCCAGAAAAATCCGCTATCGGACACTGAAACAACCCAGTTCGAGTCAAGGTAACTTTCCTCAAACGTTAATTCGGGCGTCAGGTCCCATAGTAACGAATCCCCGATAAAGAAACCAAATTGCGCCAATTGGTCGGTAACACCGACGATTTCAATTGCCAGCGTTTTCGTTTCGGCGGAAAAGACCACTTCGTTCAACCAGGCCGCTTCTTTTGGCAGACTTACCTCAAAGGGAAGCACGGCGGCCGAATCTTCAAAACAATATTCGTTCTCCAGGGAGAGAATCAATTGTCCGTTTCGTCTCATAACCGGTACGGATTGGACAATATCCATGCCATTCACCACATCAATAATCATCCACGTTTTTGGAATGTCCACTTTAATCAGGGCTCCCGATTGAATGTCGGCTGTGACGGCAAGGTTCAGATGTTCTTCCCGGTTTGTTAAATACAAATTGTTATAATCCAATCGCGAGGGATCGACAATCAATAAATCGACCCGGATCGTGTCTTCGTTAACATTCTGTTTCACAATTTGGATGGGCTTTGATTGGTCCAGGAAATCACTGGTAATGGAATAATCGTCCGCCAGTTCCTGCCAATGAATTGAAAACCGATCCAGCAAATCCTTCTTCCAAATTTGCCATTCCTTCGGAGTCAGGAAAAATCCATTGCGCAGGTAGGGCTCCGTTGCCGTTAAGAGGTAGTCCAGTTCCTCCGATACGCTACGGACAAAATCCGTCCGGGCTATGAATTGGCATTTTGAAAACTCATACAGAGGAACACCCCGCCACCAAAAATACGGTTGCAAGGTATCTCCCACTAAACTTCGCCCCACACTTTCGGCAACGGCGGAATCCACGCCCGCATCATAGGACAAAATATTCTTTACAATCGTTGAAACAACGAAATCTTCCAGATTGTCGACGGTTCGCAAATAGGCCCTATTTTCCGGCAAATCTTTTTCGGGCAACAATATCCGGCTGAAGGGCGGTGTTTTTTGGGAGCTGGTATAGGTAATCCCATTCGTTCCGATGAGTTCGACGCGATAAAAATAACGCTGATCCGCCGTTACCAGCGTGTCGAGGTACCGTCCACCGGTGTCATTTATTTCCGCTAAGATTTCAAAGGGATCATATAAGTTGTCCGATCGAAAAATACGAACCGTCTCCGGTTCTATGCCGGATGGTTGCGACCACACCAGAAGGATGGACTCCGCCCCGGCGTAGGTTTCCAGGACGAGGGCATCGTCAACCACAATGGGCACTTCCTTCCCCGGCAACAGGGTGGTTGAGACAATTATCCCAAGGAATAATATGATTTTAATTTGATTCATAAGAAGAAGACCGGACGAAGCTCAATTTGAGGGTTTTTTACATGGGAGGCAAGGGTTTTTCTAACCTGATTAATTCATTTCTGATGAATCACCAGGCTAAAGAAGATACCAACATTTCTTCGAAAAACATTAAGGAAACATTTATTTACTTAACAAATTTTCATTTTTGGATATTCATGACGGCTGGGACAAAGAATCTGAAACGTGAAGCGTGATACGTGATGCGTGAAATGTGAAGAATTAAGGGACAATCTTATTTTGGTGGATCTAAACTGATAAGTTTTTACGTTAATAATCTCCGCCTGCCCATGAAAAAACAGATACTATGCGGAAAATATTCGACTGGCATATTTTGCTGTTCGTAAGGGGAATTTTCCGGTTCGGGTAAAATCTGCGAGGAAAATCCGGGCATAAGAAATGTCTACTTCAGCAGGGTCACTTTTCGGGTAATGAATCCCTTGTCCCAGTTCAGTCGCAATATGTACACACCCGAAGAAAGTCTTTCTCCATTCCAGGAATACTCATAATTCCCCGCCGGTTTATCCCCGCTCAGCAAGGTGCCGATCTGTCTGCCGGTGATATCGAATACCGATAGTTGCACAAATCCCGATTCGGGAATCCCGACTGTAAACCTAGCGGTCAGGTTAAATGGGTTGGGATATACCGGCGACAGGGTGTACTCCGTCGGCAAAGCGGCTGAATCACTGGTATCCTGAAAACGGTCATAATTAATGGCGGCCCAAACATTAATGATACCATAGCCGAAAATATTATTCGGGTTATCCGCCCGGGATGCCGTTTGCAGCAACGCTTCCCGAACCATCATCGGTGTCCAATCCGGGTGGGCGCTGAGAATAACGGCCGCGGAGCCTCCCACCAAAGGAGTGGCCAGTGATGTACCACTACCTTTCTTATACCCGTTACTATTGGGGTTAACGCAGACGGTATTTACCCCCAGGGCGCAAACCTCCGGTTTGATTCTGTTATCGTAAGTTGGTCCGCGGGAACTAAAGTCGGCAATGGTTCCGATGGATGTAACCGCGCCTACGGAAATCACCGAATCAGCATCGGCCGGCGTGATAATATAATGCCAGGGTCGGTTCCCTTCATTGCCGGCGGCGGTAACACATACCAAGCCCAATCCGACGGCAATATCGACGGCTTTGGTCGTAACGGCCGTGTTACCATCCAGGTCGGAATATTCATACCAATCCAGATATCCCAGGGAAGAGGAAACCACGTCGGCTCCGTTGGCTTCTCCCCACTCCAGGCCGGCCACATAATTATCTTCTTCCACCCGGATTTCCTTGGCAATTATCTCCGTTTTGGCCAACAAAAAGCGCGCTCCGTAAGCCGGACCTATCAATTTACCCGGGGCGTAGGCCGCAAGGGTGGACAAAACCATGGTGCCATGATCGTGTTGACCGTAAGCGCTGTCGGCGGTCGTCTGGTTGGCGGTAACCGAATCATCGTCAACGAAATCCCATTCACCGATGACTTCCAACGAATCGAAAGCCGGGTGGGCCAGGTTAAAACCGGTGTCCATAACCAAAACAATAACCCCCTGCCCCACATATCCCGAATCGTGTGCCACGCGGCAGTTTATCTGCTCGATCTGTGCCAGCGCTGAACCGTAATCAAGGCTGTCCGCAACAACCCGGGATGCACCGGGAGCGATACCGGATGGCTTCTCCCATGCGCGTCGGTATGTAAATACCGGCTGCAATTCTTTGACAAACGGCAAGGTCGCGATTGTTTCCAATTGGGTTTCCGTGGCCACGACGGATACGGCATTCAGCCACCGGCTCCGCCGACGAATTTCAGCGCCGGTCTTCCTGATAGTCGTGACGTATTCATCCGCTGGCCACTGGTCGAACCAGTTACCCGCGCCGGACAATCCCATTTTCATGCGACGGGCAACCGTATTGGGATGAAGGCGCACGCGACTGCCCTGACCGGCATCGGGGAACACCCCTTTATCGACGAAATAGACCCATGTTTTATAGCGACCGTCGGCTTG
>JAADGP010000093.1:0-7798 GCA_013152315.1 FCB group bacterium | reverse complement strand
CATTTACCGACCCATCACTATGTCGACCAAGGCCAACAAATCGTTGATGTCAATGGTACCGTCCGGGACAATATCGGCCACAACCGCCTGAACTTCCGACATTTCGGTAAACCGTAAAATAATATCCGCTAATTTCAGAATATCGTAAATATCGAGTTCCCCGTCAGCTACCAGGTCCCCGTACAAATAATCGGTCTCCCCGATCAGGAAACGAACCGTATCGCTCCGGGGGAAGCTCAAACTGTCCCGGACCTCGACCAAAAAACCGCTCCTGGTCCAGGCCGGAGCGCGAGGCGAAACGGAAAGCGCGACTTCCAGTGTGCCGGTTGTCCGGGCCGGCAACCCGGGGAGGGTATCCCGTGCCGTAAATACCCTGAGCAGTGAATCCAGCGGCGCTATTGAAACGGAGACCGGCCCGTTTGTGGGGCTCAACCCCCGGTTTTGAATGATTAACGTAAACGATACGGTATCCGCCGGCGCCGGGATCCGGGCCGGCAATTGATAATCGTATAAAAACGGGTCGCTCCCGGCCACAAAGGAAAATACTTTGTTCTGATAGTACTGTTTTTTACACAAAGGCAACACGCGGTCTTCGGAAGGCCAGAAATTATCCTGAAACGAACCTACTTCCGGGGTATACGAAAGCAACCCCATTGTCCCGAAGGTCCAGTCCACGGCGTCACCATTTACCGGATAGCCAATGAGATCCACACCGGTGCCGACGGGATACCCGTTTTCCCTCGTCATTTCAGCCCCGATTTCCCGCAGGGTGGTAAGGTCCGGTTCCTCCGGATACGACCCATCACCGTAGGAATGAATTAACACATTGCTATAGGAATGGTAATGGAGAATGTTTTTAAAATCGTGGGCCGATACAAACCGTCGCAAGGCGTCCGTTTCGGGCTCTGAAAAAGCCGAGTCACCGCGGAATGTTTCCGAGCATGAGTAAGAAGATGAACCCATGTTATTCGCGCCCCAGGCAAAGCCGTAATTGCGATTCAGATCAATACCTCGTTCCGTTCCTGATCCACAACCCGTATCACGCCGGTTTTTCCGATGGTATCCCGGGCGATTATACGTATTCCAATACCGTTCATTGTAAACATAGCCGTCCGGATTTAAAACGGGGACAAACCACATTTCCCGGTTATCGATGTGGCTTCCGCGTCCGTCCCATAATTCTCACACAGGGTTTGAACGTAGTAAAAAAGATTCATCATTCCCAGTGGTTCCCGGGCATGAGTAAGACCGGTAAACAGCACTTCCGGTTCGTCCTCATCGCGGCCGGGATTGTCCGATACCTTGAACGCCCAGATATCCCTTCCTTCTATGGATTTTCCGATGCTCTGTCGGGGCGCAACAAACTGAGGATAACGGGCGGCCAGTGAATCCATCCGTGCTACCGCTTCGGAAAAGGTGTAATTCCCCAACATGGATCCCAACGGAAAGACCCGGCTTACAGCCGGTATCGATCGCTTCACGGCCCGTCGGCCCATATCCTCGATCAAAACCGCCAATGAAATCCCCCGCCCCAGCAAAGCCTCAACCTGATCATCGCGGGCGACCAGGTCGATATATTGATTTTTCACGAAACGCACGTGATCCAGCGGAATCCCCAGGTCGTGCATGGTTCGCAAGGTTGCGGGCTGAGGATCAAAAACACGAATCTCCTGATAGATATCGCGTTCGATTCCAATCGTGAATGTGAGTAATGCCAGGTATATTGCCGAAAATTTTATTCGCATGGGACAAGGGTTAAGTTCAGGCAAATCTAATCAAGGATCAGGAAAAAACCATGCTCCAAGTAAAGATAATGCAATCCCCTCATGGATAAGAGCCAGGAACCAAGAGCCAAATTCCAAGGATCAAAAAAGTCAAATGGTATGAATATGTCTTCACTTCATTACGCCGTGTGGGCCCTGGTTCCATTGTTCCGCCGCAAGCAGCGGGAAATCTAACCAGGTCTTTTTATCCGCCTTTGGCAGGTTCGTTCACCGTAGTTCCGATCCATTGGAGTAAAGTCGGATTGAATTTCCTTCACCCATAGATTGACAACACAAACCTTGAATTAGGTCTTGGCTCTTGGTTCTTGGCTCTTGGCTCTTGAGCCTTGTCCACTTAGCGAATGGTATTATTTCCCAATTCCTAACCGTAGGCATTACACGATAATAAGTTCGTGCCGGTCGGCACATACCAACCGGCACGAAACAAGTAACCGGAATTGTCAGACTCAGGTAATGTTAAACCTGAATTATCCGATCTCCGAATTCAGGCATTTTTCTTAATCCAGTCGGTCGTAACCGATTTGGGACGCGTGATGGGCATTCCCAGGGCCCGATTAATAACCATTTGCGAAACCATACCCATGGCCCGGGAAATACTGAACAGCACGGTGTAAAAACTGAATTCGGTCATCCCGAAATGATAGAGGAGCGATCCCGAGGCCGCGTCAACATTGGGCCAGGGATTCTTGGCCTTCCCCTGCTCTTTCAGTACCGGCGGAACGACATCGAATAATTTCTGAACGATGGTGAACACCGGATCGTCATGAATATTCTGTTTACCGAATTCAATGAAGGCCGTAAACCGGGGATCGGGACACCGCAGAACGGCATGTCCGTAACCGGGGATTACACGACCGCTGTTTAACCGGTCCCAGACAAATTGTCTTAATTCCTCGTTGGAAGGAACGCCCCCGAAGTGATCTCTGATTTCCAACACGAACTTCAAACATTCCTGGTTTGCCAGTCCATGCAGGGGACCCGCCAATCCGTTTAATCCTGCCGATACGGCATAATACGGATCGGACAGAGCCGACGCCACCGTCAGCGCGCTGAAGGCACTGACATTTCCGCCTTCATGATCGCAATGGAGCATGAGGTAAAGACGCATCAGCTTTTTAAGTATGCCATTCGGATCTTCGATACCTAACATATGGGCGAAGTTGGCGCCCCAATCGAGGGACTTGTCGGGCTCAATCCGCGGCCCCTTCTTGAAGCGAATACGATATACTCCGGCGCCGATATTGGGAAGTTTTGCCACCAACCGGATGGCATCCTCCAAAATCGCTTTCCAGAAATCCTGTTTATGAAGTCCTTCATCATACCGCCGATGGAAAATCGATTCGCGTTCCATCGTCAAAATAGCGGTGTCAAACATCGTCATGGGATGGGAATCCTCGGGCATGGCTTCCAACACATCCCAAACGTAACCGGGCACGTCGTTATGCTCGGCCAATTGATCCTGTAAATCCTTCAGGGCCTCTTCATTGGGTAAATCGCCGGTCAGCAAGAGGTAGAACACTTCTTCCGGCAGGATATTCGTAATATCCAATAACGGTCGGCCACGAATGATCAAACCGGTTTCGGGGGAAACGGACGAGGTGTCGCAAACCAATGCTTTAACACCGCGCATTCCTCCGTAAGCCTGTTTTACGGTTACCTGACTGATGATGTTGTCACCCTTCTCTTCCAGCAATTGTTTGACCTCATAGCGCCAGTCAGGAATTTTAGCGCTCAGGGTATCATATAGGGTTGCCATTATATTCCCCTTTCTGTTCTGTTGGTGTCCAACACCAACGGGGTTAATAGATTTTGGAGACCCAAGGCATTACGGTACGGTAGCAACTTTGCTACAACGGTACACCGGTTCTCCAATTTTGTCTTCATTGTAACTGTTTCTCCAGGGACTGCGCGTCAAGCACGGTAATGGCTGTCATATAGACAATATCCTCAACCGTGCTGGCAGCAAATTGCAATAGATTTACCGGTTTCGAAAGTCCTACCAAAATCGGACCGATTGCGGTAGCATTGCTCAATTTATACAACAATTTGTAAGCAATATTTCCGGAAGTCAGATCGGGAAATATCAGAACATTCGCCTCCGATTTTAACGTTGAGAACGGAAAATGTTCTTGCAGGAGTTCGCTCGAGACGGCAACGTCGGCATGAAGTTCGCCGTCTACTTCTAACTGCGGATCGGTTCGCTTAATTATCTCCACGGCTTTTTTAACTTTTTCCGACAGCGGATGTTTTACGCTGCCGAAGTTACTGAAACTCAGCAATGCCACGCGTGGTTTCAGACCAAACCGCTTTGCTTCATCGGCTGCCAGGAGTGCTATTTCCGCCAACACTTCCGAATCCGGCTCGATATTTACGGTAACATCAGCCAAAACTTTTATCTTATTCTTAAAGACCAACAAATACATGCCGGCCACGTGTTTCACTCCCGCCCGTAACGGGATGACCTGCAAAGCCGGTCGAAGCGTATCGGCATAATTT
This sequence comes from FCB group bacterium, assembly GCA_013152315.1. Lineage (GTDB taxonomy): Bacteria > Fidelibacterota > Marinisomatia > Marinisomatales > JAADGP01 > JAADGP01. The sequence continues at coordinate 3,518 of JAADGP010000093.1, read as the reverse complement.
TGGGAAATACCGGACACCATTCCATCCGCGTCGCCGTTTTTGATCATCATCGTTCCGAAATAGTTCGGATTATCCATCAGGTTTCTCGCTCGCCTGCGGGTCACGCCTTTACGCTGACGTAACCGATACAATTCCATAATGTACGCTTCGCGTTTATCGCTGGTGGCGGGATCCAACAATTCAACGCCTGTCAAATCCACGTGTAATTTTTCCGCTTCAGCCTTAATCCTTTCCGGATTTCCCAATAAAATGGGGTGAGCAATACCTTCCATCGCGATTTGGCGGCCGGCACGAATAACCTGTTCGCATTCTCCTTCGGGAAGGACAATCCGCTTGGGATTGCTATGTGCTTTATGAAAAATTACGCGCATAAGTTCCCGACTCTTTCCCAAACGGGCTTCCAGTTCATCCTTATATTTATCAATTTCGATGGTGTGTTCAGCCACGCCGGAATCCATGGCGGCCTGCGCAACGGCCGAAGCTTCCCAGGTGAGCACACGCGGATCAAAGGGTTTGGGAATAATATATTCCGGCCCGAAGGTAAGGTGGGCCGCGCCATAGGCTTTGGCCACTTCGTCGGGAACGTCTTCCTTGGCTAAGGCGGCCAGCGCTTTTGTGGCGGCGATTTTCATCTCCGTGTTGATTTTTTTCGCGTGGACATCCAACGCTCCGCGGAAAATAAACGGAAAACCAAGCACATTGTTTACCTGGTTGGGATAATCGGAACGACCGGTGGCGATGATAACATCCGGCCGGGCCGCTTTCGCTTCCGGGTAACTTATTTCCGGGTCCGGGTTCGCCAGCGCAAAAACGATCGGTTTTTCCGCCATTGACCGGACCATTTCCCCGGTAACCAATCCGCCCACCGATAACCCCAGGAAAACGTCCGCCCCCCGCATTGCCTCAGCCAGCGTGCGTGCTTCGGTGGCGACCGCGAATTCGGCTTTATAAGAATTCATTCCTTCGGTACGTCCTTCATAGATGGGTCCTTTGCTGTCGCACATGATGATATTTTCCCGGCGGACACCGAAATTCAAATAGTGCCGGGCACAGGAAAGCGCCGACGCTCCCGCGCCGCTGATAACAATTTTTATTTCCTCGAGTTTCTTCCCCGCCAATTCCACGGCATTCAAAAGCGCAGCGGCGGAAATAATGGCCGTACCATGCTGGTCATCGTGGAATACGGGAATATCCATCGCTTCGATCAGGCGCCGTTCAATCTCGAAACACTCGGGAGACTTAATATCTTCAAGATTAATACCACCAAAAGTAGGCTCCATCAGTTCGACGGCACGGACAAATTCATCGATATCGGTGGTATTCAATTCGATGTCAAAAACATCGATATCGGAAAAACGTTTAAACAGTACCCCTTTCCCCTCCATCACCGGCTTGCCGGCCAGAGGACCGATATTCCCCAATCCCAATACGGCTGTGCCATTGGTAACGACAGCCACGAGGTTGCCGCGCGCCGTATACAAGCGGGCATTCGCGGGATTCTTTACTATTTCCCGGCAAGGCTCGGCAACCCCCGGAGTATAGGCCAAAGACAAATCTCTTTGCGTAATGGTGGGTTTTGTAGCGTTGACTTCAATTTTCCCCGGGCGATCAAGGGAATGATAGTTAAGGGCTTCCTGTTTGGTAATCATATCAGCCTCGTAAATAAGTATTAAATAGCCGAATTAGGGGTTGCTGTAATTTAACAGACTTTACCCCTAAATATCGAGCAATACAGGATACATTGATCCTGTTTATATAACTTAATTTCATCACCACTCCACGTTTTAACCATCCCCCGGCTCTTCGTTCAATAAAATTAATGAATATTAAGGCACTTTCGGAACTATTCCCCGAAACAACGGAAAACAAATCCGGAATACACCTTGGGATAGAAAAAGGTCGCTTTCTGCGGCATAATCTCCCCTTCTTCCGCAACGGCGAATATGGCGTTCAAATCGGGTGGTTTTACCAACCCGGCAATCTCATAATCCTCGTTACGCAACAGGTATTCCCGGGGGTCCGACGTTCCGCGCAAGTATTCCAACCGCTCCAGGTCCCGTTGGACGGTGGAATCCAGCCCCAGGACCTTTTTTAACACGAAATTATGAAAGATATTCACCGGCAGGCGCCGGAAAGTATCGGAATGCCCCGGAAATTCCTCCGCCAATTGCTCGAAAGCTTTAAAAAACAGGGCCAAAGGCGTTCCTGATTCTCGGTGATATAGTCCCAAGCACACTTCATTCGCGCCCACGTCATTATCAAGAAACGCTAAAAGCGATTCCAGCGACGGATATTGTCGGACATTAAAATGACGTTCCAAGTCCGATACGATCTCATTGAGGGCTTTATCACACTTTTTGATTAATCGATGGGTGGGTAAAACATTCAGACCGGGATTGAATGAATTTACCAACGTGACCATTACCCGGTCGCTTCCGGGAATATCCGGGTAGCGTGTTAAAAAGCGGTGGGCCGTTCGATAGCGGTGGTGCCCGTCGGCAATGATTACCTTGGTTTTCTTCAGAATGTTTTGAATCTCCTGAATTTGCGAAGTTTCCTTTATCAACCACAGGCGGTAGCGCACTCCGTCTCCGGTTGTAGCATCGATCTGGGGCTCCGATTTTTCCATTTCGGTCATAATCGATTCCACTGCCATGGACGGATCCCGATAACACATGAAGATTTGACCGGAATTCGTACCGGTAGCTTCCATAAGACGAAAACGGTCTTCGACGTGCTTGTCAATTGTCTGTTCGTGGGGAAGAATATCTCCCCCCAGCGGTTCCAGTTCCATCTCGGCAATAAATCCCACGCGGTTCACCGGTTTCCCCTGATGGGTAAACGACTGGGACAACAGGTAAAAAACCGGTTCGGGATCCTGTCGTACTATGCCGAACGATTTCCACCGGTTCAACGCTTTGGCGGCCTGGCGGTACCGATCATCACCGGCAGATTTATTTAAAATAATACGAACGAAGTTATAGAGCGATGAATCATAAAGCGCGGATTGGCCTTCTTTGGTAATTACATCATAGGGCGGTGCGACGACTTTACTGATATCGGGCACAAGGGATATATCATAACGCCAACCTTTAAAAGGATAAATTTTAGGCATGGAAATCTCAGCCGTAATTAGAGCTTTTAGTCCTTAAGTTTTTCTTCGGGCTATCAGCGGTTATTCAGACAATGATTCTATTAATCTACCGGTTGAAATGGTTACGAATGATTCCGAGAATTATCCTTTAGTTGAACCAATCGGACTGGACCAATTGCTTGGCTTTATCGAGGTCTTCAATGAAATCAATTTCAATGGTCGGAAAATCCGAAACATCTTCGTAATAAATATCTGTTTTTGACAGAATACGATGGATGGCGGCTTCGAAATAATCGGCCTTTCCGCCGGCCTGAATCAATTTTTCCAACGATTCCGCAAACAGTCGGGAAAAAGCTTTGGAGAACTTGGCCACGCCGATGAATTCTCCCAAGGCATTTTCCTGAATTAATTCTTTCCCGATGGC
>JAADGP010000019.1 GCA_013152315.1 FCB group bacterium | reverse complement strand
TTTCTATCCTGTTTATTTTGTTTGAATCAACCCGGAAAGTGCCGGGTAATTTCCCCTTATTATGTGACCCATAATTGTGTTTTTTACCATTCTTGGATATTCAGGCTGAAGCATAAGCTATACCCCAGGATTGTCAGCTAATACACATTTTGTTCTGTTGTGTTCTTCTTCCCCATAAAAAATTCTTCGCCTTCGCCTGAGCCTAAGCCTTTTTCTATTATTAACTGCGAAACAACCCGCCAAATGAATTATTTTTCACCGGAAAACCACTCCCGCATCACATCGGCAATCCGTTCGCCGGCTTTGCCGTCCCATAACTCGGGAATGGAATTCTTTCGAACTGGGTTGGCAAGGGCCCGTCTGACTTCTTCCGGAATGTTATCATAAGTAGTCCCGATTAACCGATTGGTTCCCTCAGTTATGGTGACCGGCCGTTCCGTATTATCCCGCACGGTCAGACAAGGGACCCCGAAAAAAGTGGATTCTTCCTGGACGCCACCGGAATCGGTAAGCACAATATCGGCTTCCATTTGCAATCTCATAAAATCTAAGTATCCCAGCGGTTCGGTTAAAAAGAAATGCGGATTGTCTTCCAGTCGTTGCCGCAATCCGAACTGTTCAAGTTTGTGCAGTGTGCGGGGATGGACCGGGAAAACGCAATTCAGTTGATCGGTAATTTTTACCAGCATTCGTACCAGTTTCTGCAGATTGCTTTCCTCGTCGACATTAGAAGGACGATGGAAAGTCATCAGCGCGTATGGTTTGGTTACTCCCAGCACGCCGTGGATGTTCGACATTTGGAAATGCGGGGTAAAGGCCACCAGGGAATCGATCATCGTGTTGCCCACGAAATGAATTTTCTCTTCGCTGATTCCTTCGCGGATAAGATTGTCCTTTGCTTCCGGACTGGTAATAAACAACAGGTCCGCGATTTGGTCGGTCAGTACCCGGTTGATCTCCTCCGGCATGGTGCGGTCAAAACTGCGCAAACCGGCTTCCACGTGGGCAACCGGAATATGCAGTTTCACGGCGGCCAGGGAACAGGCAATGGTGGAATTCACGTCTCCGAAAACCATTACCAGATCCGGTGTATCTTTTTGCAGTACCGCTTCGTAGCGCTCCAGGATTCTGGCGGTCTGCACGGCGTGGGACCCGGAACCGACCTTTAACGAGACATCCGGCGCCTTCATTTGCAACTGGTCAAAGAACAGGGCCGACATGGTGTGGTCATAATGTTGCCCGGTGTGGATCAGGGATAAATGGAAACGGTCCTGTTGCTCCAGCGCTCTGAACACCGGATTGGCTTTGATGTAGTTCGGCCGGGCGCCCACTACAATATGAATCCCGGGGAATTGGTCTGAACCCATACTATTCTTTCACTTAATTAATCGCAGTAATAAAAACACCGGTTTTTCGGCCTGAAAAAAGCCGTCAATATTAATTCTTACAAATCAGAATAGCGATGAAAGAATTGTTTTCCAAATTCTGATTTAAAAAAATGAGTTGGCTAATATATATTGACCACGAAGCCACGAAGAAAATAGGAAAACAGAAGGAATAGGATTCGGGAGCGGGGAGTTACAATGTCAATTTTCAATTGCCAATGTTCAATTCTTCGTGTCTTGTGGTAAAACAGTAAACACATCTTCGCGGTATTTTCCAACGTTTCCTCCTACGTTTTCGGGGCACTGTTTCCGGTTTCGTCTTGCTAATAAATCATTTGCATTAATATACAATAATGTATATTATCGCATATGAAATACCGGGAATTTGAATCCTTGTTTCGGAATTACCCGATAATAAACCTCCCTGCAATAATATTACTGACGGGTGAAAAAAGGTCCAATGTGTTAAATACGTTAGCACGCTGGAAAAGGGAAGGGCGGATTATTTCACTACGGAGAGGATATTACACATTACCAAATGCCGTTAAGCCGCCTACCACAGCCTTGATCGCGAATGAAATCTACCGGCCATCGTACCTCAGTCTGGAATGGGCCTTATCCTTTTACGGGATAATCCCCGACGCGGTTTTTTCCTGCACCAGCGTAACTACTCGCCTGGGAAAGCGATTTTCGAATAAATTTGGTACTTTTTACTATCGCCATATCAAACCAGCCACATATTGGGGATTTACCCAAAGGATGATCGGCGGTTTTAAGATCCGGGTTGCCGATCCCGAAAAGGCGTTGCTTGATTATTGGCACTTACATTCCGGTGAGTGGACTCAGTCCCGAATGGAAGCAATGCGGTTACAGCAAATGGATACAATTGATGCAACAAAACTCCGGCGATATAGTCAGCGTTGGAATTCCCCACGTTTAGGAAGAGCGGTGGAAACAGTCATTTCTCTTTTAAACACGCACGACATTGGTTGATTAACTAAATGAAAGTGGAAATATTAAATATTATCGATCGGACGGATGATCCTATCCTCAAATTGAACCTTTTACGTGAATATATGCACAAGGTGATTTTACGCTCCTGGTATGAACAGGGTGCTTTCCGGTCGGTCTCTTTTATCGGCGGTACGGCGCTTAGATTATTATTCCAATTACCACGCTTTTCAGAAGACCTCGATTTTTCGCTGGAAAATAAATTATCATCTTATGATCCCGAATCCTGGCAAAAAAAATTGCTGCGCGAATTGGAATTATCCGGTTTGGAAGCAACCGTGAAGTGGAATTCAGAGCCGACTGTCCAGATAGGTTGGGTCCGAATATCCCACTTACTATGGGAAGCGGGAATAACTTCCCTTAAAAGTCAAAAATTATCCATTAAAATTGAAGTCGATACAAACCCTCCACCTGGAGCAGTGTCCAAAACGATGGTTCTCTCAAACCCTTTTTTCTGGGCGGTTCGTTATTACGATATTTCCTCGCTGATGGCCGGGAAGATTTATGCGGCGTTATCCAGGAGCTATGTTATGGGTCGGGATTGGTTTGATTTATTTTGGTTTCTTTCACGTACTCCCCCGGTGAAACCAAACCTGACGCTTCTAAAGAAAGCGCTGTTGCAGACGAATCCGGAGCAATCTGAAAAAATTCACCAATGGAGAGAATTAATCCTGGCGAAACTGGAAACAATCGACTGGGATCAGGTGGTAAAAGATGTTCAACCCCTAATCGAGCGCCGGTCGGACCTTGTTATATTTACTAAAGAAAATGTACTCTCGGTTCTGGATAAGTAGAAATTGGTGTTGAATATTGGTAATTGGAGAAGATACCTTGAATGGGCGGGGTGCCCCGAAGGGAATGGGGTTCGTGTCAAACAATTGCTATCGGTACAAAGTTTAGATTTGGAATGTAAGCTTCACCACAAGGGTACGAAGGATTGGGTGAATCAACAGTACAAAATTCTGATCCCTGACTCCCGGCCTTTGGCCTCTTGTTTTTCCTAAAACACACGGCCTGTGCCAAAATGTTCATTCCTGATGAACATTTCAGGTTTAATTTTCTTCGTTGCTCTTCGTGGTACCCCCCCTCCCGCAGTAAAAGCAATTTCTAGAGCGCCGCCTGATTTCGTTGGTCCCACCATTCCTGCAAATACACCTGCAGCATATCCCTTCGGTATTGCAGGGGGAGGAGATCGTTGTCCACGAATCGGCATTTTTTCCGTGCCTGCCGTTGCAGGTTTTCCAGACTGAGACCGGAAAGGTTTTCCCGGATCAACACCGGCGCCATGGACGCCCCGTTAATGCCGATCCGGACCCGGCGCTGGTCCCAGACTATCGCTACGGTTAACGATGTAAAGTCCACACTCCGGCGCAGACGCAATTTCCGGAACCAGGATTGTCCGTTGCGAGCAGGGATTCGGATTGTCGTCAGAATACCGTTATTGTTGTTGATATATTGATGATTCTCAATCCCGTCGCCCGAGTACAGTTCCAGCAACGGTACGGTTACACGGTCGGTGGGGTCCCGGATTTCGGCCTGCGCCCCTAAGGCGATAAGCGCCGGCGCCAGGTCGGACACGTTCCGCGAATAACAATTTTTTCCGGTCCCCACCACCTGGCAGATATCGCCGTGGTCCCGCAGACAGGAACCGATGGCCTGGCGCCAGTCGTAAGACTGGTTGTAAAAACTGCACCGGTTCTTCAACAGCAGATTGCCCCCCACCGTGGCGGTCTTGCGGATAACGGGCGTGGCGATTGATCGCGCAGCGGTAATAAGTAAGGGGTATTTCCGTTTTATCACCGGATGTTTCACCAATTCATCCAATGTTATCATGGCACCCAGGGTCAGTCCCGTTTCGTCCGCGTGGACGGTTCGCAATTCCTCGACCCGGCTGATGTCAATCACGTGGGATTGCCGTACCAGGCGCTGTTGCCGCAAAATTTGCAGGTCGGTTCCTCCGGCAAGATAACAGAAATCGCCGTTAAGTTCCCGGGCTTTTCCCAGGGCTTCTTCCACCGTGCTAACCATGTGGTAGGTGGTTTCAGGCACGTTTGTCAGCCTCCCGGTTTTGCAGGGCCTTCAGCACTTTTTCGGGGGTAATGGGGAGCTCCAGCATGCGGACACCCACCGCATCGTAAATGGCATTGCCAATGGAGGGAAGGACGGGATGAATCGGACCTTCGCCCACTTCCTTGGCGCCGTACGGTCCTTCGGGATCGTTGGATTCAATGATGGTTACGTCCATTTCCGGGGTGTCCAGGGCGGAAGGAATGCGGTAATCGGTCAGGTTGGCGTTCAGGAGTTGTCCCTTATGGTAACGCATTTCTTCGGTGAGGGTTTGCCCCAAACCCATGTGAATGCTGCCTTCGATTTGTCCTTCCACGGCCGTGGGATTCAACGCTTTTCCGCAATCATGGGCGCCCCACACTTTCTTCACGGTAACTTTACCGGTCAGTGTGTCCACCTGTACTTCGCTGACGAAAGCGCCAAAGCTGTACGAAGGGCTCAGTCCGGCTCCGGCGCCCTTGAACTTCCCGCCCATTTTCGGCGCCACGTAATAGCCGCTCTCCGACAGCGCCCCCCGCCCCGCCAGGGCGATTTCCACCGCCTCGTCCCAGGATAAGTCCAGACGGCCGTCAGGTGTGAAAACCCTTTCGTTTTCAAATCGGATTTGATCGGCGGAGATTTCCTTTTCGGCCGCGACGGCGTCCCGTATCGCGCGGCGCAATTTCTCAACGGCGCTTTTCGCGGCATTGCCGACCATGAACGTTACCCGGCTGGAATAACTGCCCAGGTCAACCGGGGTGATCCGCGTATCGGCGCTTTCTATTTGAATGCGATCCAGCGGCAACCCCAGTCCTTCGGCCGCGATTTGCACCAGGATGGTGTCGCTCCCCTGACCGATGTCGCTGGCGCCGGTGTAAATCACCACCCGCCCGTCGAAATCCAGTTTGACATGAACCACCGTTTGCGGATAGCGGTTCCAGATAATCGGCAGGGCGCTGCCGCTGATGTAGAAACCACAGGCCACTCCCAGGCCGCGACCGTACGGCAATTTCCCGTGGCGCTTGTCCCAGCCGGACCGTTCCCGGACGGCCCGCAGGCAATCCCGGACTCCGTTGCTGGTAATTCGCAGTTGCCCCACGGTAAGTGTATTGGAGGGCAGAAAGTTTTTCATTCGAAAATCGCAGGGATCGATTCCCAGATCGTGTGCCAGGGCATCCAAAGTCATTTCTATCGCGTAGCGGGGATTGACCGCTCCGTGCCCCCGCATGGCTCCGCATTGGGGTTTGTTGGTGTATACCCGGCGGGTTCGAAAACCAAACCGGTCAATTTTGTAAGGTCCCTGAAGCAAAACACCGTTGTAATAGGTCGTAACCACCCCGAAGCTGGCAAAGGCGCCGCCGTCGATAACAATGTCGGTTTTCAGGCCGGTTAGTTTGCCATCCCTGGTACAGCCGAGCGAAAGTTCCATGTCGGTGGGGTGCCGGCCGTGGTTGTTGAGGAATACTTCTTCCCGGCTGAAACGACACTTAACCGGACGCCCGGTTTTCACCGCCAGGTAGGCGGTGATAATCTCGTGCGGGAAAGGATCGCTTTTGCCCCCGAATCCACCTCCCAGGGCCGGTTTTATCACCTGCACCCGGTGCAGCGGCAAGCCCAGCACTTTCGCAATGGTGCGATGGAGATAATGCGGAACCTGGGTGGCGCTGTAAACGGTGAGGGTCTGATCGGCGTTCCATACCGCCACCGTGGCCAGCGGCTCGGTAAAGGCGTGGGTGACACCGGCAAACCGGAAACGCAGGGTACGCCGGTGTTCCGCCGCGGCTAAGGCCTGATCGGGATCGTTGAAACTCATTTCGGCGATTTTGTGAATGTTGGTACCGTTCTTTCCATGGCGGTGGATTTGTTCCCCTTCGGGACAGACCTCCAGGGCTTCCCGGGGATTGAAGTAAGCATGCAGGGGTTCGTATTCCACCCTAATTAATTCCGTCCCTTCCCGGGCGCTCTTTTCGGTTTCGGCGGCCACGGCGGCCACGATTTCACCGGTGTAACGGACTTTCTCCACGGCCAGGGCGGTTTCGTCGGGACTGACCGGCAACACGCCGAAGGGGGTGGATAGCTCCCGGCCGATTGCCACGGCGGCCACACCGGGATGGTTTTCCGCGCTTGAGGTGTCGATGGATAGAATGCGGGCGTGGGCGTGGGGACTGCGTAAAAATTTAACGTACAACATGTTCGGAAAGTGGTAATCGTCGGT
>JAADGP010000111.1 GCA_013152315.1 FCB group bacterium | reverse complement strand
AGGCAAGCTTGCTTGACGATTAACATGAATAGTCATTATCCCGATCATAATCCCGACAACTAAGGATCGAGTACGTCAAGCATCCCTGTCTACACTGCCGTTACGCCAAGCGAGCTTGCTTGACGGTAATAATGAGCAGTCGAACTTCGACAACCAGGGAACTTGTCCCGCAGCGGCGGGATGGTTGTCGTACAAAATTGCCGAAGAAATAATCAGAGTCGCCACACAATATTTTTCCAACAGTATCCGGGTATTTGTTTGCTATCAATTTCTCATATAGGTATTCACTTCTATGATATTGATTAACAAAGAGATATAGAAAATATACCTGATTATTCTCATAAAAATGGTTTAACCTGAATGCCTTTGTCGCCTTGGAAAAATTAGGGATAAAGAGCGGAATTTTGCCGGGGGCCTTCCTTTTGCGTCCCGATTAATTCTTACGCTTCTATTTTGCCAACATATACGCCGAAGCCGTTGATAGTCGGCGGGGGACCCAACGGCTGAGCCAGATGGTGAGGGTATTTATTTTTCCGGTAACAACACTTGATTTCCCATTCAACATGGCGGCGATGCCGATTTTAGCAACTTCTTCACCGGACATCATGGTCAGGCGTTGATACAGGTTCGGTTTTTGTCCGGCGACCTCGAGGAACTCGGTCCTGGTCGGTCCCGGTGATACGACGGTACAGGACACGCCGGTGTTTCTTAGTTCGTAGTTCAGGGCTTCTCCGAAATTGAGAACAAAACTCTTCGCCGCTCCGTAACAGGCATACATCGGCATCGGTTGGTAGGCCCCGGTGGAAGCTATTTGCATAATATAACCGCTGTCACGTTTAACCATATCACCCAGGAATAATTTTGTTAACCGTACCAGGACAACTATATCCAGGTCTATTAATTGTTTTATCCGTTCCCAGGGAGTGTCGATAAATTCTCCGTAAATCCCGAAACCGGCGTTGTTTATTAAGACGTCCACGGTTTTTCCCTCGTCCCGGATTCTGTCGAACAATTTTTGCGGTGCGTCCGGTGAGAGTAGATCCATTGGTATAATTGTAACTTCCACGTCATGTTTGTCGATTATTTCCTGTTTCAGATCTGCCAGTCGGTTTTCCCGCCGCGCCACCAGAATCAAATGGCAGCCGTAGTCTGCCAGACCCCTGGCAAAATCGACGCCTAATCCACTGGAGGCGCCGGTGATTAACGCTGTTTTGTTCCTGAGAATATTACGGTTTTTCATAAATCCTCCAATGATCCTGGATTAATGTTTGAAAAATTAACGGAAAATGTGAAAATTCCACGTATGCACAACATAGCCGGGCGGACTCCGGAGATGCTGTTCATGGTTTTTAATGGTTTTTCCATGGGTAAAGATACACCCGATTTTTAATTACGTAAGATCGGTGTAAAAAAGTACGGGGGTAAATAAAGTTTTTATGTTTTCGGAATGTAAATATAGGAGTACTCCGGTTTCCCGGTGGGTTGGGGTTTGGCTTGTAGGTCTGGCTTTTAGCGGCAATATGTCAGTTGCTCAGGGTACGATTTTTGACGGCAAGTATCATGATGTCGGAAAAGTCCGGTTATTGATCACAAATTTCGGAACACTTTTCCCCAGGGGCAGTGTTGATACCGAAGAATTGAATTGTGAATATCCGCCAAACAGCGGTGAGGAGCATATTTCCGAAGCCGGTTTGTGGATCGGCGGTATTACCCCCGATAACGATACACTGGTAAGTGTGACTTCTTCCTGGAATCCTTTTATGACTGATTATGAGTTTTACGCGTCGGAAGAACCCTGGGACACGATTTGGGTGATTGAACGCGGCAATACCGCCCATATTCCTTACTGGCCGGGGCCATATGTCGCTTTTTCCAATCAGGATTTCGTATGTCGCTACAGCGATTACAGTAAGGCCGCCTTGGCAAATCCTGACCATAAGCCGCTATATATTGATGTAATCCAGACCAGTTACGCCTGGAGCAGTGTGTTATTGGAGGATATAATCGTTCTCTCTTTTTATGTTATTCCAACCAGATGGGACTTGAAAAAAGTTTACTTCACTTATTGGGTGGTTCCCGAAATTGGTTTATACTGTCGTAACCTTGATTGTTATCGGCCTGATGACAAGGCGTTATTTTACGGGAAACTCAATATGGGTGTGGGAGTGGATGGACCCGATGGTTCGGATGGACAGGCGATCAGTCCGATCGGGTTCCAAATATTCCCGGATATGGCTGATAAGTACTTGGCGGCCGATTCGATATCCTGGACCTTTAAATATGGCGACAACCGTTACGGACCGCCGGGTATCGTACCCCGTTATGATAGTGAAAAATACCGTGAACTGATGGCCAAAGGTGAAATAATGGAAAATCAGGCGGATTACGAAGGGACCCATTTTGTTCTGTCGTTCGGGCCGTATAATCTAAATGTCGGTGATACTCTGTCTTTCAAAGTCGCGGTAGTACTGGGGGAGGGATTGGACGATCTTATTTCGAATGCAAATGGGTTATTATATCCGACTGATATTTGTCCCGGTCCCTGGGGTGGCCCTGGCCCCGCTGATGCGGCTCATTTTCAGATACAACTGTTCCAGAACTTTCCCAACCCTGTTAAATCCGCATCCGTCATAAGGTACAGGTTGTCTGATCCTGAAAATGTATCTATAGATATTTATGATGCTACCGGCAGAAGGATCAGATCGCTGATTAACGCCAGACGGGAACCGGGATCACACAGGGTCCTTATTGACGCGTTAGAATACACATCCGGGGTCTATTTTTACCGGCTACGGACGCAAAGCGGTTACCGGGAAACAAAGAAAATGGTTATCATAAAGTGAATTCGCTCGGAATTTCCCCGGCACTTTCAAAGTGCCGGGGAAATGTTCGGAATCACTCCAATCCGTATACCTGTCGCGGCGCCAGGTATTGGGGAAATTTATCAATCAGCATCATCCGGATAAGATAACAAAAGTGGCATTCGTCAATATATTTGTTGTCGTGTACAATCGCGTGTTCTTTGGCCAGAAAGGCAGGGCCACCTTTGGTTAAGGGACCGCTAATAGGGTGTAATGAAGCGTCATAAATTTTGACCAGCGACGATAATGGTGTTTCCCACATATTACCCATAATCAACCCTTGGCACAGATGAACATGGCCATAGGCATCCACGTGTACCCTACCCGGGTTTTCCAGGTCTTCGTAAGGACACCGGGACAGGGTGTCGAATTTTTTCACCGGTAGTCCGGCGGTTAATTTTTCCACCGCTCGACCTCTGAAGACCACGTTGCCGCCGATAATGGCGGCGCCTTTATTGTGTCCCTGATCCTCTCCGGTTTTCACGGAAGGTGCTTCGATGTAAATCGTACCGGCCGGTATCCCCAAATTTTTAGCCGCCGCCAGGGCCCGTTGGGCGGGGCTTTCTCCCTCTCCCTCAAAGTGGAAAGGATCGTCACTCAGGGATATATCGGAAACTCCCGATTCGTACAGGGGTTTGAGCCATAGTTCGGCATCTTCGACCGACGTTGCCCAGTAAGCGTTGGTTACGATTCCGGTTTCCAGCCCCAGCTCATTGGCCATCCTGATCCCCTCAAGCAATAAGGGATAGTAGAGAAATGATTCGCCACCCTCAAAGAAAACTTTTTCGATCGTTCCGATTTCTGGTATTTCCCTGAAAACCCGTCTGAGTTGTCCTACGGTGAACGTTCCCCGCGCTTCGGGACCGGAATACAAGAAACAGTGATCGCATCGGAAATTGCAGGTGTAAGTGAGTAAAAAATGGATTTGTTTCAGCATAATCTTCTCCTTTGATAACCGTCGACCTGATGATGGTCGTCACTTTTGATCATTCGACCGACCGGGTGTTTTGTTAAATATTCCTGTGGATTTCCCTTCACGGTAGCATTCCCTGATCCACAACCCATTCCTTTAACCATTTATGATCGATTAAATTCTCCAATAAGAAAGGATCATTCATAACAATCCGGGTTGCTTCTTCCCGGTTAGGGGCTGCAAAAACAATCAATCCGCCCGACTTGTCCGCAAAAGGTCCGCCCGAACAGGAGGGCAAATCAAGACCTTTCCAGTACCCGATATGAGCGGGAACAATCGCTCGTATTTTGTTCGGGTCATTTTTCATGAAATAAAAATAGGCAAAACGTTTTTCCACGGTATTACTATCCATTTATGACAATTCCTTTAAGTGTGCCAATACCTGTATTGTTTGACGAATCTCATCGTCGGTGAGCGGATTTATCCAATCGCGATTCCAGGCATTTAGTTGTTTCATACATTTTGCCTGAATTTTCCTCCCGGAATCCGTAGGCCGGAGCAAGGTGATTCTCCTGTCCGCTGATGATTGAGTTATCTCGATAAGTCCCAGGGCCTTTAGTTTTTTTACGATTTTGGATACATTGGATTTTTCGTACAGCAGCTCCCCCGCTATCTGCTTCTGATTTATTTCACCTTTCATAACAATTTCGCTGAGGACGACAAACTGTTGTTGTTTCAGTCCATACTTACCGGTAATTCTGTTACCAACCCGTCGAAGATGGGCGTTAAGCGACAATAAATCTTTTACGATCCGCAGTGCGTTTTGTGTTTTGGGATCCATGGTGATCATCCTCTTTCATAACGTTACGTCATTCCTGCGAAAGTAAATTCAACCGGAATTATGGTTTCCACGGCAACTAATATAATAATAATTAGTTGACATGTCAACTAATCTGGTGCATCAATATTTATTGTGTATGTTTCTTGTTCTTTAATGGATTTCAGAAGTACGCCGTTATCAACACTGTACTACGCCGGGTAGGTCTGAGTTCTTTTTCAATGTTATTTTTCGACAACCGGGGAACTTGTCCCGCTACTGCGGGATGGTTGTCGTAAAGCTAACGAAAATCAGCGGTCGGGAAACCGGTCCATGATGTATTCCGCCAATGCCGTGATTGTAAGACTGGGGTTCACACCAAGGTTCACGGGTACTATTGAGCCGTCCACAACGTAGAGGTTGTCGTAATTATGAATTTTGCCCGAATAGTCGATCACACCCCGCTCGGGAGATTCGGACATATTGCAACCCCCTAAAATATGAGCGGTGGAAGAAGTGTCGAACAAAACTTCAGGTAACACACTGAACGCATCGCCGTTCATTTTTTTTGCCAGGCGCCGGGCAAAATCGTTGGCCACCGGAATGTAGGAGGGGACTTTTTTATCGGTATCCCGGTTGGAATTCATGGATCGCCCGCCCAGTCGCCACCAGCGGCGTTTGTATTCGAAGCGGAGATAATTGTCGATTTTCTGCATGACCAGCAAAATCGTTGTTCTTTGCGCCCACCCGAAGGGATTTAATGACTTTAAGAACTTTATGGGATGGCGAATAATATTTCCTAAAAAGCGCACCGGGCGGGGCCAGGGTTCGCCTCCGCCCACCAAAATCGTGGCCAGCCCGGACATGGCATCCTGGCCTTTGCCGTAGCGGACCGCTTCGATATGCGTGTCGGGATCGGGATATATCCCGGAGGTAATGGCGATCCCCTGGGAATAGTCGACGTCCTTTCCCCGCGCTTTGGCCCCGACCAGGGCCTCGCTGTTGGTGCGGACAAAATTCCCCAACTGATCCGAAAGTCTGGGTAGAGAGCCGTTGACTTTGCATTTCAGCAACAGTTTTACCGTGCCCATGACTCCACCGGCAAAGATAACCCCTTTTGAAAAATATGTTTGTTTGGGACTCAGAATACCGGACACTCGTTCCGTGGTGAGCAGGTATCCCTGATCGCCCCGGGGGCGAACATCGATGACGCGTGTTTCGGGAATGATTTCAACCCCCCGTTTTTCCGCGAAATAGAGGTAATTCATGTCTAATGTGTTTTTCGCGCCGTAGCGACATCCGACCATGCATCCGCCGCACAGGGTGCAACCGGTCCGCTCGGGGCCTTGTCCGTTGAAATAGGGGTCCGGAACGGTAACTCCCGGTTCACCGAAGAATACCCCTACGTCGTTCACGTGAAAAGTATCTCCCTTACCGATCTCCGCGGCGCATTCTCGCAATAGTTTGTCCGCTCTGGTGACGACTTTGCTGGGTGTGGCGCCCAGCATTTTCCGCGCTCGTTCGTAATAGGGCGCCAATTTTTCCTTCCAGCCGGACCCACCCCAGGCCGGATCGTCAAATACCTCATCGGGTGGCACTAATAAATTATTCGCGTAAACGAGACTGCCCCCGCCAACCCCGGCTCCGTGCAGAATAAAAACATCTTTCATCAGGGTCATGGCCTGGAATCCGTACAGCGAAAGTCGGGGCAGCCAGAAATATTTTCGCAGATTCCAGTTGGTTTTCGGAAAATCCTGCGGTCGATAGCGTTTGCCCTGTTCGATGACGGCGATACGATATCCTTTTTCCGCCAGCCGTAAAGCGGAGACGGAACCTCCGAATCCGGATCCAATGATGATATAGTCGTATGTTTCAGGCATATGCGATGCCGAAAAGGGACAGGGAGAAAAATAATAAGAATCCGCCGGAACAAATAGGAAATTCCTCCTACGGCACGGCGTTGCAATTGCGGGAAAGTCGTTGGTTCAAATTATGAAATAGCGGTAATGCATCGAATCAAGAAGTTGTTTTGTTAATTTTTACACCGAATTCCAAGGGCAATGTTCTTTTAT
>JAADGP010000033.1 GCA_013152315.1 FCB group bacterium | reverse complement strand
CCATTGTCGTCGTGGTAGCACTGGTCGGTTACATGATGGGGTTTACAGCCCTGGACCGGATCGCGGCGGTCATTATCGTTTTATTGATTGTGGGGAATGGGTTGGAAGTTCTGACCAACGCGATCAAAGCCCTGCGCAGCATGCCGTAGCTGTTGCTCCGGCAGCGGGCAGTCGTACCGGTATTTCACCAAATATAATCTGATTTAACAATTCTTCACTTCAAAGAACACAGGGAGAATTTACAAATTTGTCTCCCCTATGATTTCGAATGAATCAATGTATTGTTAAATGGTTAAGAAACAATGTTTCGAATTATTATTAAAGCCTCTTCGTCCTTTTTCCCGCCGCGGGAGACCAAAAAAAACCCCGATCGAATCAGAGTAAGGCGACAAAGTGGATCAGGCTAGCCCTGGGTTCCCAAATCTATACGTCCCGTAGGGACGACATATTTGTAGCATTCATGAAGCAACAAACATAAGTCCCGTCAGGGACGAAATGACAAAGAAATACGGTAAACACATTGGCCCCAAAATATCCCCAATTTGTGTTTGACGTTCGGGATAAGATAATTGGAATATCGAACAAATTTTTCCACAGGGAATTCATATTTCGTCCCTACGGGACTTGTCCTGCGTTTTGGTATGGTTATGCTACAAATATCCTGTCCCTGACAGGACAACGGCTGATTTCCAATATTCAAAATACAGGATCAAATAGCAGGTATTGGTGAATACATTCCCTTCACAATCCGGTGTAATATCATAGAAGTGAAATGAAAATAAAATGATAGTTTGATTTATTTCCCGGTTGGATAATGACCCTGTCCTTTTCTACTTGCCGGTAGAATAAAAATTGTTCCTTGAAATTCCGCGTAAGATACGTATATTACATGTGAACATATATTCAATCGTTTGTTAATTAATGGGAGTTGTTAATGCCTGAAACCGGTATGTGTGCCTGCGAAACCGTCTTCGTGGATGAGGAAAAAGTGCGGACCGTTCAGGAAAATATATCCCCCGATGAAACCTTACATATTCTCGCAAACACTTTCAAACTACTGGGAGAGCCGACCCGGCTTAAAATCTTACTGGCGCTTTCAATAGAAGAATTATGTGTGTGCGATATCGCTTCGCTTTTAGGCATCACACGATCCGCTATTTCACACCAGTTACGTCTGTTAAAAAGCTCACGTCTGGTAAAATTTCGCCGGGCCGGTAAGATGGTATACTATTCACTTGACGACCAACACGTAAAGCACTTGCTGAAAGACGGACTGGAGCACTTGAATGATTAAATCCGCATTGTGTATTAACAGCCAAACCCTGACTTAGGTGGATATCAGGCGCTGAACGGATTTAATATGAATGAAGAAAAAGACAAGGGCCGTACCACACCTTGTTCGTAATGAACCGTAAAAAAGTTGAATCATTTAAAATTCGAATAACCTTAAAAATTAGCCGGAGTACTTAAATGAAAAAATTTCACTTGTTCCTTTCCTGTATAACGGCATTGTTGATTATCAGCACCGGTTGGTCCCAATCCCCCCGGGAAATTGTCCGTAAAGCCAACGATTTGTTGCGCGGTGAAAGCAGTATTTCGGAAGGCACTCTGACGGTCGTCAAGCCTACCTGGTCGCGTCAGATTTCAACCAAAATGTGGATGCTGGAGCCGGACTACGCCCTGATCCTAATTACCGCGCCGGCCAAGGAAAGGGGCACGGTAACCCTGAAACGCAAAAACGAACTCTGGAACTGGATCCCGGCCGTTCGGCGGGTGATCAAAATTCCACCCTCGATGATGCTGCAACCCTGGATGGGGTCTGATTTCAGCAACGACGATCTGGTGCGGCAGTCTTCGATTGTCGATGATTATGAACACACACTCGTGGGGGAAGAGGAAATGGGGGGCTATGTTTGTTACAAAATCGAGTTAACCCCCAAACCCGACGCCGGGGTGGTCTGGGGAAAAATCATTATGTGGGTGTCAAAGCAAGGTTATTTTGAATTGAGAACCGATTTTTACGATGAAGACGGCGTTTTGATCAAGACCCTGATCGGCAGCAAAATAAAGGAGATGGGGGGTCGCACGCTCCCCACACACTGGGAAATGATTGCCGTAAACAAACCGGGACACAAAACCGTGTTGGATTACAGTTCCATCAAATTCAACGTGCCGCTCAAGCCTGACTTTTTCTCATTACAAAACATGAAACGCGTACGGTAGAAAGGAAACGAAACCATGTATCTGACCTTAAGCTGGCGTAATCTGTGGCGTAACAAAAAACGGACACTGATTGCCGCCGCTTCCGTGTTTCTGGCCGTGCTGGTGGCCGTGGTCATGCGTTCCATGCAAATCGGGTCCTATGCTTACATGATCAGTTCATCGGTAAAATTTTACACCGGTTATATGCAGGTGCAAGGGAACGGCTATTGGGAAAACCGTTCGCTGAACAACAGTATCATGCTGGACGAAAAACAACAGGCGGAGATTGCTAAAATTCCGCACGTCACTTCCGTCGTGCCCCGGTTGGAAGCGTTTTCGCTGGTCTCCTTCGGGAAAGTCACCAAGGTGGCGCAAGTTACCGGTGTTGATCCACTGGTGGAAAACAACATGACCGAATTGAAGAAACGACTGGTGCAGGGCAGTTACCTGACGGAAAATCCCGAAGGTGTGCTGATTGCCCAGGGATTGGCCGATTTGCTGCACGTCAGTGTCGGCGACAGTGTTGTGCTTTACGGACAGGGTTATCACGGCGTTATCGCCGCGGCGATGCTGCCGGTGTCCGGCATTGTCAAGTTCCCCATCGCGCGCATGAACAACGCGATGGTTTTCCTGACCCTGACCAACGCCCAGGACATTTTTTCAACGGACGGCCGAATCACCTCGCTGGCGGTCATGCTGGACGACGTCAGGAATCAAACCGCTGTTTTTAACGCTCTAAGTTCCCTGGTAGGTGACAAATACACGCTTATGACCTGGGAAGAAATGATGCCCGACCTGGTCCAGGGTATTGCTCTGGATAACGCCAGTGGGTTGATCATGCTGATTATTCTTTACATTGTCATCGCTTTCGGGGTTTTCGGCACCGTTATGATGATGACCACGGAGCGCGCCAAGGAATTCGGTGTTTTAATTTCGGTGGGGATGAAAAGAAAACGACTTATTTGGGTCACAACCCTGGAGACCGTCTTCCTGGCATTTCTGGGCGCGATCTCCGGCGCGGCGGTCAGTCTGGCGGTAATCACCTATTTTCATTATCACCCGATTCCCATTACCGGCAGCGCGGCGCCGGTGTTTGAGTTGCTGGGTGTGCGACCGATTTTCTATTTCAGCACGGATCCGGGACTGCTTATCAACCAGGCCCTGGTTGTATTGCTGATCACGTTGACAACAGCTTTGTATCCCCTTTTCTTTATCAAAAGACTACAGCCGGTGCAGGCCATGCACGGTTAATCAAGGAACAAGCAGATGATATTATCACTCGCCTGGAAAAATATCTGGAGAAACAAAAAACGCAGTCTTATCATCATTGTTGCCACGGCTTTGGGGCTATGGGGCAGTCTTTTATCCGGCGCTATCTGGATGGGCTGGGGTGAATCGATGGTCGACACGGCGATTAATCGCGATTTGGCGCATATCCAAATTCATAAACCGGGGTACGCGCAGAATAAGGAAATCATAAATTATATTCCCGACGGATTCCGGATTCTCGAAGAGACCAAAAATCTTCCCGGTGTTAAAGCCGTTTCCGGCCGGACGCTGGTCGAGGGCATGGCCGCTTCCCCCACATCGACCTTCGGCGTTAAGATCGTTGGTATCGTTCCCGCCCAGGCCAAAACCGTGACCGACATTTACAAACGTCTCATCGAAGGAGAATATTTTACCGGTAGCGGTGGACGGAATCCGGTCGTTATCGGCCGCAAACTGGCCGATCGGCTGGGTCTGAAACTGCATTCCAAAATTGTCCTGAGTTTTCAGGATTTGGATGGTTCGCTTAACTACGCGGCCGGAAAAATTGTCGGGATTTACAAAACGGAATCGGGGCTGTTTGATCAATCGAATGTTTTTATGCGACAGGCCGACCTGTTCCGTCTTTTGAACACGAAACCGCTCATTCACGAAATCGCCATCCGGGCCGAGTCCGCGCGAATTATGCCCCAGGTTTATGCCGCGGTAAAAGCAAACTACCCGCAACTGGCCGTGCATACCTGGAAAGAACTGGCGCCGGAAGTTGCCTACACCTCCACCGCGATGGAAGCATTCACTTACATATTTATCGGCATCATCCTGTTTGCGTTGCTGTTCGGGATAACCAACACCATGTTGATGGCGGTGATTGAACGCTTTCGTGAGCTGGGCGTGCTGATCGCCGTGGGGATGAAAAAAGGGCGGATTTTCTCCATGATCCTGCTGGAAACAATTCTGCTTTCCATTACCGGCGGGGTGGCGGGGATTGTAATCGGCGGCCTTTCCATCGCCTATTTTGCCCATACGGGGATCGACCTTTCCCTGCTCGCCTCCAGCCTGGAAACTTTCGGCGTGAGCACGACCCTCCGTCCCTTCCTGCCGCTGGATATGTATATCGCCCTGCCGATCATGATCGTAATCACGGCCTCCCTTTCGGCGATTTTGCCGGCCTGGAAAGTCGTTCATATTCAGCCCTCCGAAGCGATCAGGATGTATTAGGGAAATGTCGGCGCGTCACACAAACACAAATTCACTCTTTGTCCGGGAGTTAAACGAACCAGCAACGGATTTAACAGGCCGGATGCGAAAAAATACAATTATTATTCTACAATTCGGAGAATACCAAAATGCCATTGATTGAACTGCATGATCTGAGCAAAACCTACAACACGGCCGCCGTTCCGGTACAAGCCGTCAAAAACGTGAGTCTGCAAATTGAAAAACAGGAATTCACTGCCATCGTCGGTCCTTCCGGCTCCGGTAAAACAACCCTGCTCAACCTCATCGGCGGGCTGGACAAACCGACGGGCGGCAGCATATTTGTGGAGGGGAAGGATATCGCGACCCTGAAAGCCAATGATTTGATTGATTTCCGGCTGCATCATATCGGTTTTGTTTTCCAGGCTTACAATTTAATTCCGGTTTTCACGGCCAAAGAGAACGTGGAATTCATTATGTTGTTGCAGGGAGTTTCCAGGGCAAAAAGAGAACAACGGGCACTGGAATTACTGGAATCGGTTGGGCTGGGTGACAAGGTGAACAGCTTTCCGCCGCAATTATCCGGAGGGCAACAACAACGGGTAGCGGTGGCCCGCGCGCTGGCGTCGCGTCCGTCCTTCGTACTGGCCGATGAACCAACCGCCAACCTGGATTCCCACACGGCGGGAGCCCTGCTGGACATGATGGCTCAACTAAACCGGGAATACGGAATGACGTTTATTTTTTCAACACACGATCCGCGGGTCATCAAACGCGCCCGCCGGGTAGTCACCCTGGAAGACGGCGCCGTTAAGTCCGATGTCAGGCAGAATGAGGGTAAACGTGAAACGTGATGCGTGATGCGTGATGCGTGAAAGGAAGCTGAGGACAGGTGAGCGATGTTGAATTATGAATCCCGCGTGCGGAGATCGGAGCCAGGAGTTGGATATTTCCATAATTTCCACTTCACGTTTCACGTTTCAAATATTCACGCATTACGTTTCACGAAAAAATAATGAAAATCCTGCGTTCTATTGGCTATTCCATATTGCTGCTTTTTATTCCGTTTCGTCCGGTCGCGGCCCAGCTTTCCTCTTTCGATATAAACGGATACGCGAAATATCTTTACAGCACCGCCAAATATCCTTTTGCGGATGAACAATTAAACGATCAATTATTGCACACCCGGATCAATACCCGCTGGTATCCTTCACAGACACTGATGGCGGCATTGGAGATCCGGTTCCGGGGATTTTATGGTGAATCGGTTGAAAAAATGCCGAACTTTAAAAAACAAATTAAAAGTCGGCATGAATACGCCCAGTTGGACAACTTTCTCTGGGACACTAAAAAATCGGTGGGCTATGCCCAGGTTGATCGTTTGTGGCTGGATTACAGTCGGGGAAACCTGGAAACCACCATCGGCCGTCAGCGCATTGCCTGGGGCACGGCTTTTGTCTGGAACGTGATCGACCTATTCAATCCCCAGTCGATCCTGGATTTCGATTACGAAGAAAAGCCCGGCGCGGACGCGGTGCGAATCCAGTACTATACCGGTGCGGTTTCCAAAGCCGAATTGTCGGTCAGACCCGGTAAAAATAAGAACACGATCACCGCCGGTTTGTTGTCTGTCAATGCCTGGGGGTACGATTTTTACGGAATTGCCGGGGTACGGAAACAACGTTGGGTCGTAGGCGGCGCCTGGGCGGGTGATGTGCATAAAGCCGGTTTTCGGGGTGAATTCCTGATCAGCGCCGCGCCCGATAAAAACGCCCCGGAAATCATTCCCGATTTATCCTGGTACGGGACATCCTTCTTCGAATACGACAAACCAACCATCAGCGCCGTCATATCGGCGGATTACACCTTTCCCAATTCCGTTTACATCCACACCGAGGTTCTTTATAACAGCATCGGCAAGACCAAAAACGCGGGTGCATTCTACATGGAGGCCCTGCAGGCGGACTTGCTCTCCCCCGCGCGCTGGTCGCTTTTTCAGGAATTGGCCTACGATTTGACACCGTTAATCAGGATCGATTTATTCGGAATATTTAATCCCGATGATAAATCGTCAATCATCGCGCCTTACCTGACCTGGTCGATCAAAACCGACCTCGATTTGGCGCTGATCGGTTTTTTGTCTTCCGGCAAACAATACACGGAATACGGCGATTACGGAAATTCGGCTTTTATCCGTGTGACATATTCGTTTTAACCCAAATTTTTCAGTAGTCCCGCATTCTGTGATGGTCATTATTTCGATGCCGTCCGCTGCGTCATCGCGAAGCGCAGCAAAGTGATCTCATAAACAAATGCTTGGAGATTGTTTCTCCGCCAGTGACGGATCACAATGACAAGATCATGGGTATAGTAAGGCCAACCCTGTGCGATCCCATAAACACCCCCAACGGCAACAGACGTGAAATAAATGCGTAACCATATTGCTCATATTCTTTATTTCTAATGCATAATCCGGGTGTAACGTACATCTGATTTTATCGGAGCGGAATATTAGTTCCGAGCAGGCGGACTACCTGATTCCGCAACGTTTCATCATTTTGTGAAAATTGCTGCGGTTCATTCCAATTTCTCGCACCGCTGCCGAAACATTACCATTGTGTTTGTTTAGTAAGTTTTGGACAAATTGTTTTTCCACTTTCCGACTGGCTTTGTCGGCGGCGGCTTTCCGTAATCTGGTCATTTCCGCGAAATCGTCGGGAACGGTTAAGGAATCTTCTTTAATAACCGAAGATTGGAAAACCCTGAACGAGGAATTGAGATCGTCAATCCTGATTTCATTTCCCCGGGTAAGAATGACAGCCCTGATAACGATATTGCGAAGCTCACGAATATTGCCGGGCCAATCATAATTCATAAATAACCGCAACGAATTTTCAGACATCGTTTTTAGCGGAACCTTTACATCCAGGCAGGCTTTTTCCATAAAATGATTTACCAATAACGGAATATCCTCTTTTCTATCCCTTAGGGCCGGCACATGGATACGGAGAACATCAAGGCGATAATACAGATCACTCCGAAAACGGCCGTCCTGCATCATCTGCGCCAAATCTCCATTGGTGGCGGCAATGACGCGGGCGGAGGTTCTAATTAAGGTATTTCCCCCTAACCGTTCGAACTCCTTTTCCTGCAAAACCCGCAGCAGTTTCACCTGCGCATCCGGGCTCAGGTCGGAAATCTCATCAAAGAAAATAATTCCTTCGGAAGCCACTTCGAATTTTCCCAGTTTTCGCTTATCCGCGCCGGTAAACGCCCCTTTTTCATAGCCAAACAATTCGCTCTCGATAAGGTCTTTGGGGATGGCGGCACAATTCAGTGAAATAAAAGGTTTGTTGCGCCGGTCGCTCTGTAAGTGAATCTGCCGGGCAACCAATTCTTTGCCCGTACCGCTTTCTCCGGTTATCAGTACCGGATTGTCATTGGATGCCATGAGGTGAATAATCTCATTTAAATCCCGGATTCCCTGACTTTCGCCGATAATCGAGTGATAATCTTTGCGATTTTCTTCCTGTAGGGTTAAAGCCTGCAATTTAATGATGCGTTGTTGTAAAACTTTTTTTATCAGGGCATCCAGTTCCCGCATATTGGGGGTCTTGGAAATATAGTCACTGGCTCCTAACCGCATGGCTTCCACCGCTGTATCCACGGAACCGTAATCCGTAATCATGATTACCGGGAGACTGTCGTCCATTTTGCGGATTTTGGCAAGCACTTCCAGGCCGTTAATTTCCGCTTCCAGTTTTAGATCCAGCAAAACAATATCCGGGTTGTTGTTGGCGACTTTATTCAATCCGTCCGCCGGTGTTGTGGATGAGGTTATCTGATAATCCGACTCTAACAGAATGGATAAATCGGTGATAAAATTCTCATCATCATCAATGATTAAGACGCGATGCTTCATTTTGAATTTTTCCTTCTTTGAGTTCGATGGTAAACGTTGTGCCTGCTCCCATGGTAGATTCCTTGATAAAAATACGTCCGCTGTATTTTTTAAGGATTTCCCGGGCATAGCTTAAACCGTTACCCGTATTGCCAAAACCGCTGTAGCCCGATTCAAATATATGTTCTCTCTCTTCAGAAGATATACCAATGCCCGTATCTGAAATATCTATTCTGACAGCCGGTGGATAACGATATACTTTTATAGTAATTATTTTATCGTTACTGTGCCGAACGGCAACGATTGCGTTTCTAATTGAATTATCCAGTATGACAGCCAGTTCATAATCCGGAATTAATACCGGAACATCATCGATGTTCATTTTTATGCGTTTTATTTCAACGCCTTCCTCACGGATTAAATCCTCCAGGGAACCAATGGTATTTTTAATAACACGAATAACCATTGATGAGAAATGACTGAAGGTCGTTTCCTTCAGGTAAGCGAGATCGGTTTTAATCCCAACAATTGATGAAGCAATATTTCTGTGATTATCAAAACGGAATTGATAGTCTTTATAGTTTGCCGATATTATGGTTTCAAATGCCTGGCGGACATATTTATTCTTTTCTTCCAGACTTAAAATTGTTTCGGCACTGATTCCGGTCCTTTTTCCAAGATCGATTATTTTGTCAAGATTCAGACTGGTCATATCTATAAAGGTTTGAATACGTTCGTTGAATTGAGTAATAATTTTTTCACTCAAGGTGTCTTTTCCCAAAGCATTTTCACTTAGCAATTGGAGACTGTTTAAATTTTTCAACGCCCATTCGCCATGATCGAAAAATAACAATTGTTTTAATAATTCCTCCCGGACGGCTCCATCCTTTGCCAGCATTGTCTTCAAATAATGAAACCGGTGGGCGATTGCCAGCGGTATTGCCGTTCCAATTATTACCGGGATCAGAGGTAATATGAATTTCAATGATGCCGACTGATTTTCAGTCGTGACAACCAATATCCAAAATGCAGACAGGTTCAAAATGATTATTACAGCAACAATTTTTAATTGCCAACCATAGCGTTTTATTCCCGCATCTATGGTGAAAATAATAATTAATACAGCCAGAATAAACATCAGCGAATACGACTGAAAAGATGAATTTGTGATCGTACGGTATATTATCCCAGGGAGTATGGAGAAAAATTTTCCAATACCTTCCGTTTCGTAAACAACAAGCAATTGTCCCGGGGGGATATTAGTAAGGGTCTTTGTTTTTCCACCCGGGAATTGAACTCTGACGTCATAATTTTTATTCAGTTCAACACCAAAATGCACCCTGGTGGCATTCCGCATATTTGTTTGCGGGTTATCCGAACCAACCTGGCGGTATCCTCGCAAATAGTGTGGGTCATCCAACCGGCCGGTATCGTACAGCCAGACTTTGCTCCCTAAACCTGTACCGTCACGGATGCCTTTTGGAATAATTTGAAGATATTTTCCGTTATTGATATTGTTGAGCCACAGGAGGTTCGGGCCGTCACGGTATCCGTAAAGATCCAAATCGCCATCGTTGTCGATATCACCGACTATGATACCTTTTACAACGGGGGTTTCCAGGCCGGTTATTTCTTTTACGAGGTTAAACACCCGCCCGGAATCATTCAGAAATATGCGGTTAATATTATCTTTATAATTGGGATTGGAGACAAAAAGATCAATAAAGCCGTCATTGTTAAAGTCACCGAAATTCATACTTTTATACACCGGTAAAAGCGAAGATTCGTTTGTCAGGCCGATTTCGGTTGTGATATCGCGAAACAGACGTTGATTTTCGTTTCGATAAACCGTTAGACTTTTTTCAATAGAGAGTGTAAATAGGTCCAAATCAGCGTCATTGTCAAAATCTATGGCTGCGGCACCCAGGGTATTGGTGATTCCCCGGTCAGGGAGCCATTCAGCCGTAACTTCGGAAAAACTACCGGCATTATTGAGAAACAGACGATCGCGCTTCCAGTAGTTATAGACAAAGATATCGGTCCAGCCGTCGTTATTAAAATCTGCGCAAAGTACACCCTTATTCCATCCCGGAGCATTAATATTTGCAATACTGTCAACCGCTGTGAAATGACCGAAAAACCGGTTTGTCAATAAAAGATTACGGCCCATTTTTTTCCCCGGTCCGTAATGCAAGGCCAGGTACAAATCAAGGTCCCCGTCATTATCAAAATCCCAGGGTTCCAGCTCCGTTACGACGGAACTGTTTTTGGCATTAAAGTATATTTCCACGGGTTTGCGGAACCGCGTTTTTCCCTCATTATAGTTTATTGCTAATGTCAATTGCGAGAGGTTTTCCGACAGGGCGGCATAATCGATTAAACCGTCATTATTAAAATCACCAAAAGCATATGTTTTTAACCATTGGGACTCAAACAGGCGGCTTTGTCCGGTGATATCCAGGAATCGTGAATTGCCATGATTATGATAGAGTCTGTTTAATTGTTCAGGGATGGTGTTGTAAACAAAAATATCGATTAGTGAATCATTATCCAGATCAACAAATGCTGCACCGTCGGAGATGTCGGCAGTACCCCCATCCGTATAACTTTTACCGGAAATGTTATAGAAATATAATTTTTCTTCGGGCAATGTTGTTAGTACAAGTCCCCGAACCCCTACAATAATTCCCGAAAAATCTTTGAACAGCTTGATGTCGGTCATACGGTAAGTTGTGGGAATATCTTCACTTTGCCAGCGGGCATCCTGAAAGCGATATAATTTTCCGTTATTGTTCAGTGCCATTCCAAAAGATGGATTAACAAATTGAAATTGAACAAATTTCTGACCGGTAGGTGTATTGATACGATTGAATTCATTTCCATTATATTGAAAGACAACGCCGTCATTACTACAGGCAATGCCGGAAGTGGGAGAAAAGAACTCGATTTCAATAATATCCTCTTTGTCATAGCCCGTCATATTAACTTTTTGAAAGATTTGTCCGTCATAGTGATAAATGCCCTGGTTACGGGTTCCGAACCACATATCAGAAGGGGACAAATACTTAAAAGCTATAATATGGTTGGAAATAGGCGAATCGATTTCTTCCCAAACACCATTGAAATAATGATAGAGACTTCCCCAATCGCCGCAGACCCAAAACTCATTTGCGGAAATAAGATGGGAATATCTCACCGGTACGGAAATAATCTTATCAAATTTTTTCCATTTTCCATTTATAAAAATTTGAAAGGTGGTTTCATAATTCGTATTTACCGTCATGCTGAGAATCGTTTTGTCATCGAGTATATCGTAAGAGTGATAAATGATATTTTCCTGTTCTAATGATTCAATAAAGTACCACTGTCCGTTATTAAAGTGCATCAATTTGCCGGTTATATCCATTGCCCAAAAATTCCTGACGGATTCCGCTTTTAATAGCTTTAATTGTTCACCGGAAGGAGCAGGAAGCGGCTGCCATTGTAGTTTTTTCGTGTCCGCAAGTGAAAAAGTCGATAGCAACCCAACCACCAGAAAAAAATACAAGCCATGATTAGTTTTTAATACCATAATAAAATCTACCAATATTTATTACACCAAATCAGGGGGTTTTTTCTGATGGGGGATTAAGGTCACCTCTGTTCGGAACATTTGGTCAAACGGCGATGATGGGGTTAGTGGAGAGGTCCATCTACACTCCCACCTGCACTTTGTTTCTGCGGGCAGGTTGTGATGCCGGATAAATAACTGGTAGAGCGGGATAATGAGTTCAGGTGCTTATGTGGTCATGTATCGTGGTTTTCTTCACGTTTCAAATATTCAATTGAGCATGGTGTGGTTTCACTACATGGGTAACACGGGAATGTCACTACATGGGTAACACAATTTCGTTAAACTTTGGGTGGAAACAAGATATAGAGGAGATCACCCATGCCCTGGAAGGAGACCATGATGTTAGATGAGCGGCGACGATTTATTAACACGGTAATAGAAAGCCAGAGATTTTTTAAGGATATATGTTCAGAG
>JAADGP010000103.1 GCA_013152315.1 FCB group bacterium | reverse complement strand
CACAGTATCGATTCGGCCACAATCGATTTAAATGACGAAGCCAAGGATTGGATGCGCAAAGAGGCGATTCATCGCCGCCAACGAATGAACAGAAAACATATCGATCGATGACACAACAATTCATTTTAATCGGTATTGACGGCGGCGCCACCAAGGTCAGCGGCTGGACAATCCGGGCGGACGGGGAAAACAATTTATTTGACTTGGGAACCGTCCACATTCAGAAATCATATCGCGATTATCCGATCTTTAATCCCGATTTCACGCCCGTTTCCATTCCGATCCAATTGGAACAGATGGAATCCCGAAATATCCGGCTCTCGCCGGAGGAAGAACGCCAGGGCATGGCCTGCATGGACGCCTGCGCCGATGTCCTGATCGAAATCGCCGCCCAATTTCCGGAGCAGCCGTTGTTATTCGGGATCGGCATGCCCGGATTAAAAACCGCCGATAAACGTGGAATCGCCGTCCTGGCCAACGGTCCCCGTATGCCGCGCTTTGCGGACATCGTCGAACACCGTCTGAAAATGGCCGGAGTAAAAATCGTATCGCCGCTGGCCCGTTTGGGCAGCGATGCGGATTATTGTGGAATGGGAGAAGAATTTTCCGGCAACGGCGCCTTCCGGGCGATTGAAAACGGGTATTACCTGGGGGGTGGAACCGGTGTGGCGGACGCGCTGAAGTTACACGGGAAATTAATTCCCTTCGATCAGGCTCAATCCTGGTTGGCGAAAACCTGGGAAATGAAGTGCGACAAAGGGAAATCGCTGGAGCGATACGCTTCCGCGAACGGAATTCAGGCGCTTTATTGTGAATTTTCGGGAACCAGTATCCAGGACCTGTACCAGAAAAAAATCTATCCCGACCAAATACTGCGAATGGCCATTGACGGCGACGCGGCGGCACGCAAAACATTCGAAGAAGTAATTACCTACCTGGCACAATTAATCTTTGAACGCGTCACCACCATTCATTGCGGCTGGCAAAACCTTTTCTCCTTCGTCAATCCGGATCGGCCCATACCAACCGGTAAGCATCCCTACCTGAAAACAATTTTGGATAAAATTATCATTGGTCAACGATTGGGAGATTTGTTCCGGGTTCCGAATTCCAACTCATTGTTGCGGGATCCGTTAATCGACCACTTATCGCAGGCAATCGAATTCTCCGAATGTCTGGACGGGGAGGCAAAATCGCATTATCTGATCGATAATCGATTTGATGGGAACCGAATTGTTTTTTCGAAGCTGCGGGAAGCCCCGGCGCTCGGCGCCGGTATTGATGCTTATTTTACTTTTTACTCAAAACTCCAATCCGCAAACCGCGGGAATAGTCAGCGGACTTAATCCTATAAATGACAGGTCGGTAAACATCCATTCCGATGACTGAACGCGGACAAATTCCCGAAGTCGAACCGACCATTCGGGTAGGAATTATTCTTCCCGAAGATCGACAAACCAACGTTCAACTTGATCTTTCCAACCTTCCTGATTTCCAAATTATCCCCGGGAAACTTCCGGTTGAGTCCCCACGATACAATATTGAAGTTGAACAGGATTTCCTGCTGGTTAACGGGAGCCGGTTGGATAAACTCCACATCCGGCGCCCGGATACGGGTATCGATTTGGAAAAGACCATTGCGGTCCATCCCGTCGTCGCCGGACGCGGTTTCCACTGGGAAAAAAAGATTCGCGTAAACCTCCTGGGGGATTTGGAGCTTACCGTCCATGGGGGCTCGTTACTGGTAATTAATACCCTTCCCTTAGAACAATATCTCATGTGCGTCGCCACCTCGGAAATGAATGCCGCCTGTCCCTCCGCCCTTATTCAGTCGCAGACGATTGCTGCCAGATCATGGATGCTGGCAAACGTGGAGCAGAAACATCGTGACCTTGGATTTGACGTGTGTAATGATGACTGCTGTCAACGATACCAGGGGACAAATGAATTGACACGTCAAGCGCTTGACGGCGCCCTGGCCACGCGGGGCCAGGTCCTGTTGTATGAAAATGCCATTTGCGATACCCGGTATTCCAAATCGTGCGGTGGTATGACGGAATCCTTTGAAACAATCTGGGGGGGGGACGCAATCCCCTATTTGCCGGTTCATCGGGATTCCGAAAACAACGGTTGGAAGGATTTATCCCTGTCGACGGAAACAAACGCGGCCCGATGGATTCAATCGGCGCCTCCGGCTTTCTGCGGTCCGGCCACGGTTCCGGAAGATTCACTAATCCGGTATTTGGGCAGCGTGGATAAATCGGGGAAATATTACCGCTGGAAAGTGAAATACACTCAATCCGAAATCACGGAATTGTTCAACCTGAAACTGAATCTTCAAGCTGCAAATGTAATCAAAATAATTCCGGTCAGTCGCGGCGGATCGGGCCGTCTGAACCGTATTCGGATTCAATATACCGACGGAAACCATGAAATCAAGTCACGGGAAATCACAAGCGAATACGAAATCCGGCGGATACTTCACCCCCGTTTTCTATACAGTTCGGCTTTTATTATCGATCATCAGGCCCTCGATAATGATATCCCGGGGAAATTTACGCTATGGGGAGCCGGCTGGGGTCATGGTGTGGGTTTGTGCCAAATCGGCGCCCTGGGAATGGCGCTGAAAGGATACACCGCACCGGCCATATTGGCACATTATTATCCCGGTAGTGAGTTAACCAAAATATATTCATAAGGAAAAACGGCAATGCCTTCGAAAACGACAACAAATCAAAAATCCGAATTAAAATCCCCCTGGTGGTGGGTTCCCTCCCTGTACTATGCCGAAGGCATTCCCTATGCCGTGGTTATGCTGGTTTCCGTGATCTTTTATAAACGGATGGGTATTTCCAACACCGATATCGCCTTATACACCAGTTGGTTGTATTTGCCCTGGGTGATAAAACCATTGTGGAGCCCGGTCATCGACATCCTGCGTACCAAGCGGTTTTGGATTGTCACCATGCAACTCATTATCGGGGCCGGACTGGGGGGAATCGCCCTGACTATTCCCGCCCCTGATTTTTTCAAACTCACCCTGGGATTTTTCTGGCTCCTGGCTTTCAGTTCGGCAACGCACGATATCGCGGCCGACGGGTTTTACATGCTGGGTCTATCGCAACATAAACAAGCCTGGTTCGTCGGTATTCGCAGTACCTTTTACCGTTTTGCCATGATCACCGGCCAGGGCCTGTTAATTATTTTTGCCGGATATATTGAAAGCCACACCGGTCTTCCCGCCCTCGATATCGATGTATTCGCAACGCCGCAGGCAAAGGTTGGTAATTTACTGAATATCGATTCCCTGGACCGTTCCCCCCTGCCCGGCGAACTGCGAATTGTTTCCGATCCCAAAATCCTCCGTATCAATCCCGTTCCGCGCAATCGGAGCGAAATTGATTCCATTATTTCGATGGCGAAGCAATGGAACAGCCCGGGGGAGCGAAATACGACGGAAGGCAATGATCACGCTAGCGTGAATACCACCGAACCAACATGGTGGGGTGAAACCGTGGTACTACCCTTGGAAACGTTTCTTAAAAAACACTTCGGGCAATCCACGGAAATCACCGTTGGAGACAAGGCAGGTAATGTGGGATTGTTGGCGATCCGGCTTTCCAACAAGCCGGAACCGGGCCAGGAAATCGTCGTCAACTTCGGACGTGTCGCCGGAGATAAAAGCATCGCCCTGGCTGAGGGCGGCCGCATGATTTTTACGGAGGGGAATTGGAATCGTCCATATTTAATCGTCATTCAACTCGACCCCAAGTTGAAACAGGCCACGAAGGCGACTTTCAAGGCCCGTGCCGGCAATATCCCCCTGGCCTGGACTATTACTTTCCTGATTATTGCTGTTTTATTCATACTGTTTTTTATCTATCATAAATTCATTTTACCCTACCCTTCTCAAGATCGTCCCGCCACCGAAACCAAAAATTTCTTCGCCGATTTCTTTTTAACGTTCGCATCCTTTTTCAGGAAAGACCGGATTGCCGTCGCCATTATATTTATTCTCTTTTACCGTTTCGGCGAAGCCCAGCTCGTGAAACTGGCCACCCCCTTCATGCTGGACGCCCAGGAGATCGGAGGACTGGCGTTAACTACCGGGCAAGTTGGGTTTGTATACGGTACGCTGGGATTAATCATGCTCACCCTGGGGGGAATTTTAGGAGGGGTGCTGGCCGCCAGAAACGGACTCAAATACTGGATATGGTGGATGGCCTTAGCCATGAAATTGCCTGACAGCGTTTACGTTTACCTTGCCTATGCCCAGCCGGACAATTTCGCCGTTATTAATTTATGCGTTGCAATTGAGCAGTTTGGTTATGGGTTTGGGTTTACAGCTTACATGTTGTTTCTGATTTACGTCTCGGAAGGTGAACATAAAACCGCCCATTATGCCATCTGTACCGGTTTCATGGCGCTGGGAATGATGATCCCCGGAATGTTCAGCGGCTGGCTGCAGGAAATCATCGGCTACCAGCACTTTTTTATCTGGGTTCTGTTCGCAACCATTCCCGGACTTATCCTGATAAAATACATTTCCATCGATCCTGAATTCGGAAAAAGACGAAGGAGCAAATAAACATGAACGATAATGTAAAACGCCTGGTTTCATTGGACGCCTTTCGGGGGTTGACAATCGCCTTCATGATCCTGGTAAATACTCCCGGGAGTTGGAACTATGTTTATTCTCCTTTGCTGCACGCCTATTTCAAACATGACTGGCGAAATTGGTTTGGTTGTTCACCCACGGACCTGGTTTTTCCTTTCTTTCTGTTCATCGTGGGAGTGGCCATGCGCTTTTCCTTTAAGCGCTACAATTACGAAATCTCGCCGGAATTGACTAAGAAAATCATCGGACGGACGATAACCATCATCTTGTTTGGCCTGGCCCTGAATGCCTATCCTTTCATCCGGCAGGACTGGGACTGGTCTACTTTCCGCATCCTGGGTGTATTGCAGCGAATAGGCCTGGCATACGGAGCGGCGGCTTTCCTGTGTCTGTATTTCAATCGAAAAAAACTGAGCATTATTTCGGTGGGAATCCTGTTAGGTTACTGGTTCTTTCTCGGTGTTTTCGGCGGGGCCGATCCGTATGGCGTTGAAACCAATCTGGTGCGCAAAATTGATATGGCTATTCTTGGTGAGAATCATCTTTGGCGCGGGTTGGGACTGGCCTTTGATCCCGAGGGATTATTCAGTACCCTTCCGGCTATTGTTACGGTAATTATCGGCTACATGATCGGAACGGTTATTCAACTGAGTTCAAACTACCGCGATACCGTTAAAAAAATGCTCCGTTGGGGCGGTATGGGCGTGGTGGCCGGGTGGTTGTGGGGATTCCTTTTTCCCATTAACAAACCCTTATGGACCAGTTCCTACGTGGTCTATACAGCCGGTTGGGCCGTATTGATGTTGGCTTTGTTTATCTGGCTGATCGACATAAAGCATAACCGGAAGATAGTAAAACCGCTGGTGATTTTCGGTACCAACTCGATTTTCGTTTTCGTTGCCACCGGATTATGGGTAAAATCGATTATCCGGTTCCGGTACACGCTAAACGGGGAAAGCGTTAATGGGTACACCTATTTATACGAAACGGTTTTCGTCCCGCTGGCCGGAAATTTAAACGGCTCATTGCTGTTTGCTTTGTTTCATGTATTCATGTGGTGGTTGGTTCTATACTGGTTGTACCGGAAAAAAATATTTATCAAAATCTAACGTTCGGTAAGAAACACGAAACTTTAACCTGGAGGGACTAATGGATCTTGGTTTGGCAAATAAAATTGCTGTTGTTCAGGGGGCTTCACGCGGTTTGGGATACGGTGTGGCGAATTCCCTGAGCACAGAAGGCGCCCGGGTGGTTATCTGTTCCCGGAACCGAAGCGAAATCGAATCGGCGGCCAAAACAATTCAAACCGCAAGCGGCAACCCGGTTCTGCCGGTTGTATGCGATGTAACGAATCCCGAGCAAAGAACGGAGCTGTTCAATAACTGCCGCAAGGGATTCGGTCCTCCTGATATTTTGGTATGCAACGCCGGCGGCCCGCCGCCGGGGAATTTCATCGATTTTACCGCGCAGGATTACAGAAAAGCATTGGAAACCAATTTCCTGTCGGCGGTGGAATCGGTGCGGAGTGTCGTTGAGGATATGAAGGCCAGGGGCTGGGGACGCATTCTGTTCATTACCTCCATGGCGGTGAAACAGCCGATCGACACGCTGATCCTTTCCAATTCCGCCCGTTCGGCCCTGACCGCCTACGCGAAAACGATCTCACGCGACCTGGCTCCTTTCGGAATCACGGTAAATTGCATTCTCCCCGGTTTGCACCGCACTCAGCGGTTGGAATCGCTGGCGCGGCAAACCAGTGAAAATACCGGCAAAACGATGGAGGAAACCTGGGATGAATTGGCAGCCGATGTTCCCGTGGGACGATTGGGAACAATCGAGGAATTCGGCTCCGTCGCCGCCTTTTTGTGCTCCGAGAAGGCCTCGTTCATTACCGGCCAATCCATCGTCCACGACGGTGGCACTGTACGGGGGTTGTTTTGAACACCGAAAAAGTGTTTATCACCGGGGCCAGCAGCGGAATCGGCGAACACTTAGCTTACGCGTACGCCCGGCGGGGAGCGACCATCGGACTGGCGGCCAGACGGATTGACCGTCTCAGTGAGATTGCCGGGAAATGCCGTGAATTGGGCGGCAAAACCTTTACCTACGAGTTGGACGTTTGTGACGAGGAAGCCGGCAAACGTGTCGCGCAGC
>JAADGP010000058.1:6421-20940 GCA_013152315.1 FCB group bacterium | reverse complement strand
ACGGCGAAGACGGCCGCCCGGATATTGAAGTTAAGCACGATTGCCGGTGTAGTGGCGGTTTACCTGGGATAACCGGTTTGTTGAGCCACAGCTCACAGAGTCCACAGAGGTATTAATAAGGTTTTATTGTTTACCGGTCTCATATTTCGATGATTTCACCCAAAAATTTCAATGGAATTATTGGGGATTAATAGAAGTAATACTTTTTTGACTCCCGGATTACAATTTTCTCTGTAAGCTCTGTGGACTCTGTGGCTCCGTAGTTTTACGTTCCCTACCCTCAGATTCCCGTCATCAATTATCAGCCACATCCGGTTGACAATTATCGCAT
Source organism: FCB group bacterium (assembly GCA_013152315.1). Classification (GTDB taxonomy): domain Bacteria; phylum Fidelibacterota; class Marinisomatia; order Marinisomatales; family JAADGP01; genus JAADGP01. The sequence goes on along the minus strand of JAADGP010000058.1, from coordinate 20,609 downwards.
CTAAAGGTTGACAATAAGTTGACAAAAGTACCCCTCATCGACGATTGCCTTCGTGTTGATTTACCCGGAATATTATTGCGAGCCGCCGGGTTCAGGATACATGGACCCGTTTGATCAGGGAGTGGTTTTTATTCCGGTAAAGCGAGGACAGGGGAGATGAATTTCTATCGAAAAAGGAAAGACTTTTTATTTTCCCTATTTAGGATTCATCCCTTGCTTATGTATTTTCATTTGTGATTTTACCAATAAATTTTTTCGATTTGTTATAAATGCCAACGGAATTCGTTCATCTTCACAACCACTCCGATTACAGCCTTCTGGACGGTGCCCAGACGGTGGAAACGCTGGTAAAGACCATTGCCGAACTTGATATGGATACGGCGGCGCTTACCGAACACGGCAACATGTTCAGCGTTGTTCCTTTCTATAAGGCCGCGAAAAAAATCGGAATAAAACCGATTATTGGTTGCGAGGTGTACGTTGCCCAAGGCAGCCGTTTCCACAAACAACCCCGGAAAGAAGGGGGTTGGGGAAACAACCACCTGGTCCTGTTGGCGCAGAACTATACCGGTTATCGCAACCTGATGAAATTGGTTACCCACGGGTACTTGGAGGGGTTTTACTATCGCCCCCGGGTGGATAAGGAGTTGTTACGCCAATATAATGAGGGACTGATCTGTCTTTCGGCCTGTCTGAAGGGTGAAGTACCGGAAAAAATGCTGAAAAGTGATTGGGAAGGCGCCAAAGCCGTAGCGCTGGAATTCGCGGAATTGTTCCCGGACCGGTATTACCTGGAAATCCAGAACCATGGTATCGCGGAAGAACAGGTCAACGTGGAAAATATGAAAAAATTGGCGCGGGAACTCGGACTTCCGCTGGTAGCCACCAACGACACCCACTATGCCCGGAAGGAACACTGGGAAGCGCACGATATTCACATCTGCCTGGGAACCGGAAAAGACCGTAATGACCCCAACCGTTTACGGTACTCAACCTCGGAATTTTATCTTAAATCCCAGGACGAAATGTACGACCTGTTCGGCGACGTTCCCGAGGCTCTGGAAAATACCCGTCGTATCGCCGACAGCATCGATGTCGAATTGCGGCTGGGTGAAAACCACCTTCCCAATTTCCCGATTCCGGCCGATGTGCAAACCCGCGACCCCGATGAATACCTGAAAACCCTCAGTGAAGCGGGTGTCGAACGGCTGTATGGTGAAATTACCCCCGAAATTCGTCAGCGGCTGGATCATGAATTACAAGTGATCAAGAAGATGGGTTATGCCGGGTATTTTTTAATTACCGCCGATTTCGTACGGTACGCGAAGGAACATAACATTCCGGTGGGACCGGGGCGCGGATCGGCGGCCGGCAGCCTGGTTTCCTATGTCCTGGGGATTACCACTATCGATCCGATTAAACATCAGCTTTTGTTTGAACGTTTTCTCAATCCGGACCGGGTCAGCATGCCCGACATTGACATCGATTTTTGCATTGAACGCCGGAGCGAGGTCATCGATTATATTAAAAAACGGTACGGCGAAAATTCGGTGACCCAGATTATTACTTTCGGTAAAATGAAAGCCCGCCAGGTTGTGCGTGACGTGGGCCGGGTTATGGGCTATTCTTTCGGAGAGGTCGACCGGATCGCGAAAATGATTCCGGAGGGACCGAAAGTCACCCTCGAGTCGGCCCTGGCCAACAATCCGGAATTGAAAACCCTGACCGAAGATCAGTACAAGGAATTAATGGATTTTTCGCTTGTTTTGGAGGGGATGAACCGGCATGCTTCCACCCACGCCGCCGGGGTGGTAATCGCCCCCGGCGATTTAACCGACTACATCCCGTTGTACAAATCGTCCAAGGGTGATGTGACCAGCCAGTACGATATGAAAGGTCTGGAAGACCTGGGTTTGCTGAAGATGGATTTCCTGGGACTCCGGAATCTAACGGTGATCGATCGCGCGGTAAAATTGATACGGGAACGGGGCGGAACGGTCGATACGGACAAGATACCGTTGGACGACCCGCGCGTCTATTCGTTATTTGCCAAGGGGTTGACCGTCGGCATTTTCCAGTTTGAATCTTCCGGAATGCGGGAGTTTCTGAAAAAACTGAAACCGACCGTAATTGAAGACCTGATCGCCATGAACGCCCTGTATCGTCCGGGTCCGATGGAAAACATCGACGATTTCATCGATCGGAAACACGGGCGGAAGAAAATAGAATATTTACACTCGGATCTGGAACCGATATTAAAGGAAACGTACGGAATTATCGTGTACCAGGAACAAGTGATGCAGATTGCCAATCGTATTGCCGGGTTCAGTCTGGCGGAAGCCGATCTTATGCGTCGGGCCATGGGAAAGAAGATCAAGTCACTCATGGCGGAAATGTCGGAGAAATTTATTTCCGGAGCGGTTGCCAACGGTATCAGCAAGAAAAAAGCCAGCGAGATATTCGCGTATATCGAAAAATTCGCCCAGTACGGGTTTAATAAAAGTCATTCCACGGCCTACGCTTATATCGCGTACCAAACCGCCTGGTTGAAGACCCACTATCCGGCTGAATTCATGTCCGCCAACCTGACCAGTGAAATGTCCAACATCGATCGGGTAGTCATCCTGATCAATGAATGTCGTAAACTGGGAATTACGGTTGCGCCGCCGGATATCAATGTATCTCACATCCATTTTCATCCCGTGGATGAAAAGACAATCTCCTATGGATTAAACGCGATTAAAAACGTCGGAACCAAGGCTTTGGAAAAAATCCTGGAGGCCAGGGAAAAGGAAGGTCCTTTCAAAAGCCTGTTTGATTTCGTGTCCCGGGTGGACTTGCGGGCCGTGAATAAAAAGGTAATCGAAAGTTTGATTATGGCCGGGGCCATGGATCCTCTGGGAGGATCGCGGGCGCAAATGCTCCACGCGGTGGATGATGCCATCAGGTACGGGCAACAGGTACAGAACAGCCGGAACCAGAACCAGGTGGATTTATTCGGGTCGGGAGGAATCGGCGGCGAGAGCGTAATCCGGGTTCCGGAACTGCCGTCGGTGGTGGATTGGAGTAATCAGGAAAAACTTGAAAAAGAAAAAGAGGTCCTGGGGCTTTATTTGTCCGGACACCCGTTACTGAAATATGCCGAAGATCTGGAAGAGTTCAGCAATTTCGATTTTACCGATCATGTCGAGGCGTTTTCCAGGAAAGAAATTCGGATCGGCGGCATAATTCATAATGTTAAATTCCATTTTGATCGTAAAAAAAAGCAGATGGCCTTTTTTAAACTGGAATGCCTGGGAGGACAGTCGGAGATTGTCGCTTTCAGCGATACGTACGCCAAGTATAAAGATTTAATTGTGGACAATAACGTTGTTTTTATTTCCGGGACAGCCTCCGAAGGGTCCGATTTCACTGATCTGAAGTTGATTGCCGATCAGGTTGTTCCGTTGGAAAATGCCCGGGAATATTTTTCACGCCGCATTAACATTCGTCTGGAGCCGGAAACGGTCAAGCCGGAGGATATTGACGAATTGTACCGCGTAGCCAAACAGTATCGTGGTAATTGCGGTCTCGTGTTTCACATTGCCAACGGGGGCAAGAATCAGCAAATTTTTGCTCATAACATTAAGGTGTCTTCCCACCGGATGTTTTTAAAGGAATTGCGGGATCGGTACGGTAAAAACAATGTTTGGATTGAATGCGAAAGCCGGTCCGGTGGCCGTAATGCGTAAACGACCCGTGATTATTATTTACGGACAGATTTGGATTAGCGGGAAATGATTGCGGTATTGCAGCGCGTCACGGACGGGAAAGTAACCGTTGGGGGAAAGGTAACAGGGGCAATAGGGCTTGGATTGGTCATTTTTTTGGGTGTAATGCGGGAAGACGATGAGACCGACAGCGAATTCCTGGCGGAGAAAATCGCCGGTTTCCGGATTTTTAATGATGACGCCCGGAAAATGAACCGTTCCATCCGGGATGTAAACGGGTCGGCCCTGGTGGTGAGTCAATTCACCCTGTGCGGTGACTGGCGCAAGGGACGCCGGCCCAGTTTTGTGAATGCCGCCCCCCCGGAAACAGGCCGGGCCTTATACGAGGATTTCATGCGCCGTCTGGCGGATAAAGGGGTGCCGGTGCAAAAGGGGGAATTCGGCGCCATGATGAAGGTTAGTCTGGTCAACGACGGCCCGGTTACCTTCGTGCTGGACAGCCGCGCGGTTAATTGACAAAACAAACGGTATGCCGGTCAGGAACCAAATCCGTTCACGATGAAATTTTTTGGCTTTTGGTTCTTGGTTCTTGGCTTTTGGTTCTTTAAATATAAAACATCACTTTGTCCGGTTACCGGGGGTAAAGTCCTTGATTTGCTGTGACGGTTACCCTATTATGCAACTATGACAAACTTTAATCTTTTCTGAGAATCACACAAGGATATGTAATGGAACGCAAGATTAGGATTGTTATGGCCAAGCCCGGTCTGGATGGCCATGATCGCGGCATAAAGGTATTGGCGTCCGCCTACCGGGATGCCGGGATGGAGGTTATTTACCTGGGACTGCGCCAGACACCGGAAATGATTGTTTCCGCCGCCTTGCAGGAAGATGCGGATGTGATCGCCCTGTCGATTTTGTCCGGGGCCCATATGACGATTTTTCCCCGGGTCCTGGAATTGATGCGTGAAAAGGGATTGGACGATGTTTTACTTACGGGGGGTGGAATTATTCCCAAAAAGGACATGGAAACGCTGGAAAAAATGGGAGTGGGAAAATTGTTTGGTCCCGGCACGCCGGTCCAGGAAACAATTGACTATATTACCGATTGGGTAGCGAAGCATCGTCGGTAGGGAGAATAATGGAATTTAAGAACAAAGCCGGACTCGAAGTATATTTCGCCGATCATTTTGACACTGTGTTGTTTCCCATGTTGGCCGATATTTATTACCGGGAAGGCGATTTGGTACGGGCGCGAAAGGTGTGTGAAATCGGATTGGAACACCACCCGGAACAGGAAGACGGTCTTTTTGTCCTGGCAAATGTGGCCTGGAAAGAAGGCAATCTTCAGGAAGCCGAAAAACACCTGAAGATCGTGACCCGCCACGGTAGTCCCCATTTACGGGCCAGGCTGATGTTGGTGGAAGTGCAGATCGAGCTGGGACGGTCGGAAAACACGGTGGCCGAAAGCTACAAAAAGGTACTGGAAATCGACCCCGGTTATGAACCGGCCCGGGAATATGTAAAAAAAGTCGAAGCCGCGCAAAAGAAAAAACAGGCGAAAAAGAAAGCCCAATCCCCTTCCAAAACATCGGCGGACGAAGCCGCGGCCAAACCGGTTTCGGAAGAGGAGCTGGATTCCCTAGCGATCAGTCCCCGATTGGCAACCTTTACTCTGGTTACCGTTCTGAAAAACCAGGGGCTGTACCACCAGGCTCTGGACGTGCTGAAAATTCTTGAAGATAAAGGTGAAGACAAGGAACGTATCGAACGGGAACGGCAAGGCATCCAGGAACTGTTGCATATGAGTGAACAGTAATATCCCGGGTATAGCGCCTTTCATAGCGTTTGATTTTTGCATTTCGATGAATCGATCGTTCCCGCATTTATTCCACGAATAAGGATTAAGTAACCGGGCGGGGAACCAAGAGGGAAAAGAAAATGAGTGAAGCGATTTTTCTGCGGCGACAAAACATACTAAAGAATGAATTGGCAAACCGGGGTCTGGACGGTATGCTGATCACCAACCTGACCAATGTTCGCTATCTTTCCGGTTTTACCGGTTCCGCCGGGACCTGCCTGTTCACTCCGCAGGGTCAGTCTTTTATTTCCGACGGCCGTTACCTCGAACAATCGAAAGCGCAGGTGAAGGGTTTTACCCGTTATATCGATACCGGGACGCACCTGCAGATTGCGGCTAAAAACAAACTTATTCCTGGGGGATTAAAACTGGGATTCGAGGGTGATTTTGTAAGCGTGAACCTGTTTCAACAGATGCGCGACCTTTTTCCCGCCGTGCAATGGGAGGCTACCAGCCGTCTGGTTGAAGAAATAGCCGCTGTAAAGGATCCGACGGAATTGGAAACCATCAAAACCGCGGCCGAAATCACGGATCGGGTCTTCGAGGAAGTTCTGCCCGGACTAAAAGCGGGGATTACCGAAAAAGAAGTAGCCACCGAGTTTGTTATTCGTTTTCGCCGTTACGGCGACGGTGAAGCCTATTCGCCGATTGTTGCTTCCGGTCCCAATGGCGCCTTGCCCCATGCCGTTCCAACCGATCGGCCGTTACAGAAAGGGGATTTCGTGGTTATTGATGCTGCCGCGAAATACGGTGGTTACCATTCCGATCTAACCCGCACGCCCGTTATCGGAGAAGCCTCCGGCAAACACCGGGAAATTTACGAAATAGTGAAAGCCGCCCAACAGGCGGGTTGCGACGCGGCCAGGGCGGGCATGAGTTGCAAAGACCTTGATTCGGTCACCCGTGATTACATTACCGAACATGGGTATGGTGAATATTATGTCCATTCCACCGGTCATGGCCTGGGCCTGGAGATCCATACCATCCCCCGGGTCAGTCAGCAGAGCCGGGAAGTATTGCAAGAGAATTACGTGGTAACGATTGAACCCGGAATTTATCTGCCGAAATGGGGCGGTGTCCGGATTGAGGATGATGTGGTAATTAAAGCCGACGGATGCGAAATATTGAACCGGACGACAAAGGATCTGATGGTGGTAGGGTAGACGAATTGTGGGATTATTGGGATAATAAGTAACATCAATAAGAACGAGGACAGAACCGGGGATGGGTAATATTTACGAAGAGCCGGAGGTGTATGACGCGGCCCATTGGTGGAAAACCAACGATATGGAATTTATCGCCGGCTGGGCCGACAGATGCGGTAGCCCGGTCCTGGAATTGGCGGCGGGGACCGGCCGGTTGGCGCTTCCGATCCTTGAAAGGGGACACACCTATGTGGGGCTGGATTCCAGCCGGGAGTATGTTTCCCGGGCCAAACAAAAGCTGGCGCCCTTTGGTGGACGGGGCGCGATCCGCTATGGCGATATGCGGGATTTTCATCTGGCCGGGAAGTTCGAGTTTTGTTTTATCGGGTTTAATTCACTCTTGCATCTGTTGACCAATGATGAAGTCCTGTCCTGTTTCCGCTGTGTTCACAAGCATTTATCGGACACCGGTAAATTTTTAATCGATATTTTTATTCCTGACCCGATTTTTCTGTACCGCGAACCCGGGAAATTGTACGAGGTGATGAGATTTGAACATCCCCGGGGAGGTGAATGTGTCGTAAAAGAGCGCAATGAATACGACCCGGAAACTCAAATCAATCATATCCATTGGTACTTTTTTCACGATCCGGCACAGGAACCGGAGTTGTATTCCTTTGACATGCACATGATTTATCCCGATACCATGGATTGCCTGTTGACCGAAGCCGGCTTCAGGATCGAAGAGAAACTGGGTGATTATGACGGTCGTCCTTTAGGCGAGGAGAGCCCATTGCAAATCTATATTTGCGGAAAATGATTAAGACGATTTTTTTTGATATCGGCGGTGTGCTGTTGGAGATCGATCCGGAGCGCACGGCCCGCCATTGGAGTAAACACGCAAAAATCCCTGTGGAAACGGTGCGGGAGTTTTTCCCCATGGACATACATCACCAATACGAGCGGGGCCTGCTGAGTGACCGGGAGTTTTTCCGGGCCGTAAAAGATGCTCTCCCCGGGGCAAACGGTTTGGACGAACGGGCCTTTTGGGAAGGGTGGCGATTATTGGTGGGAGGAGAGACCGGCGCTTCGGCGATTTTAAATCGTTTGCTTCCCGATTATGATATCTGGCTGCTTTCCAATACCAATCCCCGGCATATCCTGAAAGATGTTGCCCGGCGGTATCCCTTTTTCAAAGCCGTTAAGGGAGCGATTTATTCCTATGAGGTTGGCGCCCGTAAACCGGAGCCGGAAATATTCGTACGAGCCCTGGAAATAGCCGGCACTAAACCGGAGGAATCGTTGTTTATCGATGATGTGGAGGTCAACGTGGAGCAGGCGCGGCGGTTGGGGTTGGAAACGATTCGGTTTGTTTCGGTGGACGACCTGAAAAGACGTCTGCGCGCGATGGGAATATTCCGTGCCTGAATTTGTCCACTCCGGACCGGATAAAAAGCAATACGTCCGGGAAATGTTCGATGACATATCTCCCCGGTACGATTTTCTGAACCACCTGTTAAGTTTTGGTGTTGACTATTACTGGCGCCGGAAACTGGTGAACGCCCTCCCGTCCGATCTGTCCCGTCCGGTCCTGGATGTGGCTACCGGTACCGGCGATGTGGGGATTGCCATCAAGAAACGACACTCCAATGTGGTTGTGGTGGGACTGGATTACGCTTTCCGGATGACCTGTTTGTGTCAAAGTAAGATTCAATCCCGGAAAGTTGAAGGGTTTGTCGTTCTCCAGGGTGACGGAGAAGTACTCCCCTTCCCCGACAACCGTTTTTCGGCCTTAACCATTGCTTTTGGGTTCCGGAATATCGGTCATTACCGCCGGGCCCTGGCGGAATTTCACCGCGTGTTGATTCCCGGGGGTAAACTGCTGATTCTGGAATTTGCGGAACCGACGTCAAAAACTTTAGGGACTCTGTACCGGTTTTACTTCAAACATATCCTGCCCCGCATCGGCGCCCTGTTTTCCCGTTCGTTCCGATGCCTATCGGTATTTGCCGGAGTCGGTCGAGCATTTCCCCCCCCGGGAGGAATTGACCAATTTATTGCAAACGTCGGGATTCAAGAACGTATCGATCGAAAACCTGACTTTTGGGACGGTTACTTTGGTAACCGGCGTGAAAAATTAATCCGCATTAATGGGGGCGATGATATTATTCTGTCGGAAAGGATGTTCCTGATAGCCGATTTTTCGCTGCAAGGTCGGTCCGCTTGGGCGGACTGCAGGATCAAGGTCTTTTGAGGATGGAAACGACCCCAATTAATGATCGTGCAGTCCGCTGCCGGACGATCTTCCTTGATCAGTCTGTCGTCGTTTACATTACCGGTATTGTACTTTGAGTTAAAAAAGAGAATTGACAGGCCGGTGTTACAATCAGCACTAATGAATTTTTCGTAGCTGCACTTCGTGGAATGTGTTTGTTGGCACGGATCATGGTTTGTGAATAAACTCGGGCCTTAATATTCCCTTCGGGAGGATTCCCGGGAGAATGAAGTGATGGTGATAACATTGAATTTAGGCGCCTGTATAAACTTTTCTGATCGATAAATCGGAAGGACTTTCAAAATGAGAATCACTTTTATTCGGATAATTTTGTATATAGCGGTGTCCAGCCTTTCGGCTCAAGGGACCTGGCAATGGAGCGGCCGGGTGCATCCGGAGTTGGAATGGAACACCATCGAAACCGAACACTTTAATGTTCATTATCACAACGGTATCGAAGCGATTGCCCGGCAGGGAGCTTCCATTGCCGAGCAGGTGTGGCCGACGCTGCTTAAACAAATGGACTTGGAAAAGGCTCCCAAAATCGACATTACGTTTACTTCCGAAGATGAAATAATGAACGGTTATGCCCTGTGGAGCAACATGGTTTTTATCTGGGTCGATCAGAATGATGCCGCCCTTTGGCTCGAGGATGAGAAGTGGCTTTACCAGGTGGTTGCCCACGAATTACAGCATATTGCCCTGTTCCTGGCGATTAAAACCTGGCTGCCGATGCCCTGGTCTTATCTTATCTCCGGCACACCCGGTTGGTTTGTGGAGGGTTCTGCGGAATATTACACCGAAAAATGGCGTCCCTATCGCGCCGACCTGTCCCATAAGTGGCATGTATTAAAAAACAAGATGAAAGAGATGGACCCCCACCACGACGGTTACTCGAAATTGCTGTACCTATCGGATCGCTTTGGAGATTCCACGTTGGTTAAGATTGTTAAATACCGCGATAAAGTGAAACTGTTCGATTTCAAAAAGGCCTTCAAGGAAGCCACGGGCGTTCCTCTTAAGCAATTTGAGGAAGATTGGCGCCGACAGATGAATACCTATTATTACGGGTACCGCGCCCAGAAGGAAACCATTGAGGAAATCGGAAGACCGTTTACGCTGCCCGTTAAAACCATGCGCGGTTTCTATTTTGCGCCGGACAGCCTGAAAATCGCCATCGTCGGTAGGAACGATGAAGATCAGCGGGACTTTTCGCTTTTCATCGCGACCCGCGATACGACCAGGAAAAAGGAACCCGTCACTGAAAAAATAAGTGCTTGGATCCGGGAACTGTTTGCGGTAAAGAAGGATTCGACCGCGGGAAAAAAGAAACCGAAAATCAAATGGGATCTGAAAGAAGTGGATTACGGAAGCATCCACAGCCAGATGTCCTGGTCACCGGACGCCTCCGAACTGGTGTATGCCAAGTACCATTACGGGAAAAATCAATCCATGATCTGGGATATCCGGAAGGTGAACGTGGAAACGGGGAAGGGAAAATGGCTTACCCGTTCCTTCCGGGCCAACCAACCGGACTGGAGTCCCGACGGCAAGCAAATCGTGTTTGTGGCGCATAAAAATAACACCTCCAATCTGTATTCGATTAAAACCGATGGTTCCGGACAAACACAACTAACCCAATACAAAGGAGACACGCAGCTTCTTACTCCCCGCTGGTCTCCGGAAGGGAAACGGATTGCTTACGCCGTGGCTGATCCCGAAGGTCGGGTAGACTTAGTGGTGTTGGACGTGGAAACAGGAGAAACGCGCCGGATTACCGATTTCCCGGCGGTGGACTACGATCCGGTATGGCACCCGGATGGGAAGCGCATTACCTTTACTTCGCACGAAGGAGGAACGCCGAACCTTTACACGGTTGATCTCCTTACCGATGAAATAGTGCAGACCACTGACGTGGGGGATGCCGTATGGAGTACGCAGTGGACACCGAAAGACAGTACCATTATCGCCACAACACTGAACGATGTCGATTCGGTGCGTGTGGTACAGGTATCGCCCCGGCGGCAGCCGGACACGTCACCGTTATCTTTGCGGAAGACATTCACCCGCTGGCGGACCATCAAGCCGGAACACCTGCTTACCAGGGCTGACCCTTTCAAACCGGTAAAAATTCTGGACGAGAGGCCTTATCGGTTCTGGAAACATATTAAGCCCTTCCTGACGTTCGCATTTCCTTATCTGGATGGATCCGGAATGTTCGGACTGGTGTCTTTCACCGATGCCATGGGGCGCCATATTTTCGAGATAAGCAGCGGCAGGTCCTGGACCGGTGACCCCAATCCCTGGTTATATCTTGGTTACACCAACGCCCAAAACGGACCGCTTTGGGGTGTGAATTATTTCTATAATTCACGCTGGAGTTTCCGTTACTATGACCGCAGCGCCAGCGGTCTGTACCAGCGTCTGGATGGTTGGCAGTTCTGGACGCAGATACCGGTCAATTTCGGGTCATCGATGAGTTCCAACCATCGGCTGCGAACCGCCCTGACTTTACAGAATCGCCTGGTACTGATGCCGTCGGATAGCATCGATGCAAACACCGGCGAATTCATTCCCCGGGATTCTTCCGATTTTATTGATTTGCCTGTGCCTCAGGAGGGAAAAGAAGGAATGATTTCCCTCGCGTACCGTTGGCTGGATCGGCGCCCCAACCGGAAAAACATAATTTTGCCTACCCAGGGGAAGGGTTTTCAGGTGCGGATGAATCATGTAAATAAAAATCTTTACGGTGATTTTACATACACGAAATTCACGACCGATGGATTTGTAAATCTGCCGGGCGGGGGTTCCAATGCCCTATTTTTACGCGTAAAAACAATGGCGATGGTGGGCACGCCGCCGGCGCAGGAATACGTGGGATTATCGCGGGATCCCGCGATCTACATGCCGGGGGGGATCGCCGATGAAGGCATTTTCGGTTTCCAGGAAAATTACAATCCCCGGGGCTGGGACGGCGTGCGGTTGGGCGACCGGATGGTCTTCGGATCGCTGGAATACCGCTTCCCACTGGTGAAAAAACTACCCATTGATATCCTCGGGTTTACTCTGGGATCGGTTACCGGGGCCTTGATATCCGATTTCGGTAATGCCTGGTACGTGGGTAAAACAGTGGCTCCCTGGATTGTTACCGGAGGGTACGAGCTCAAGGTCGCCCTGCAGATGGGAAAGTCACCTTTGTTGATCTTTTCCCTGGGACATGCGCAATTGCTGGAAGAATGGCAGGATGATAAGGAACCGGTTTCCTATTTCCGGTTGGCGTTGATTAATCCGTTCTAACCCGTATTGCGTAGGCGTGTTTAAGAAAATTTACGGATCGTCTGTGTTGTTGTCTTTTTCGGAATTCATTGCGAACGCGTTGCGGGCGAAACCCTTAGTGGCAGGCCTGCTGTTTATTGTGTCGTTGGCGGCTCAGGACACCACCGGAATGAATTCGCTGGAGACTGAAATTCTAAACTATTCGGAAGCGCGCTCGGTGCTCATTGCCAATGCCCGCAATATGATTATTGACGATGTCAAAACCGGTAATTTTACCCGGGTTGACAGTGTTATTTCTCTGGTGGATCAAAAACTGGTTTCAACCAACAGTGTTTGGCTGGCCTGGCCCGAGCGGGTTCTGTTGCGTTTCATCAGAATTGATCCGGATCTTATCCGTGATCCGGCGACGTTGTCGACCTATTTCGATTTTCGCGATATTGATCCCGACCGGAAATACCTGATTCCCAAGGATGAGCTTTTTTATGAACTGCAACTCTACGTTAAGGAACACGAAAAACAAATTCTTGACGGGTACATCCGCGCGACCAATGATCCGGAAGTTATTGAATTTGTGCGTTTGTTTATGAAACAAATCCTGTACCGTTTCCATCATGATCTGGATGAAATCAATATCGGCTCGAATGCCTTTCTCCGCTCCTGGCCCGATTCCCCTTACCGGTTATTGGTATCCCGGTACATTCGTTATCAATACCGACCGACATATTGGGGCTTCGGCATAGGCATGGTCTTCGGACAGGGGCAGTATGACCGTTCCCTGGCCAGGTATTTTCCATCGCACCAGACGTTTGGGATAATGTTCGAATTGTACTTTCACCGGATCGCACTGAATACGGTTATGCAATTCGGGGGGTCCTTTCATCCCAGGAAGGATTTTGAGACAAACGGGAATGTGTGGGAAAAATCCGCGAAATACAACCAAGCCCTGTTCTCCGTGGAAATGGGATACATTTGGCAAATGCCCGGAATTACGATTACGCCCTATATCGGTTTGGCCGGGCAACAGTTCGCAAAGGTGCGGGAAAAAAAGGAAGGCGCGGATGATGGATTTGGTACGCCCCTGGCGATCGGCTACGATGTGGGAATCAATCTGGATATTCCGATTTTACCTGCGACCAGTCGTTTCGGATCCCTGGGACAGCCGCCGCGGCAAATAGTCCTGCGCCTGAGGGCCGGACGAAGCGATGCCCGGCACGAACAGAAGGTTCACCCGACCTTTACCGGCGGATTAACCTATTTGCAGGTTGGTTTCGGAATCACCGGGTGGTGGTGGCAACGGGATATGTGAGGGGGAAAAATCAATTGATAAGGAATTCGATTACCAAAAAATTACTGCCGGTTGCGGGGGCTCTTTTCCTGATCTTTCAGGGGTGCGGTTACATGGGAACGCGGATAGAAATGGCTCCAAACGGGATCCCCGGAAAGCTAAAAAGAGTGGCGGTGGCGCCGGTTTTTATTGATAACTCCGGGATGCAATATTTAGAGCCGAAAGCGACGGAATTATTGGTCGACGCCTTGCGGGAATCAGGTCAATTTCAGATCGTGGAACCGGATTCGGTGCGGCGGTTTCTGGCGTCGCGCGATTGGGATGTTCTGAACCCACAGATTCTTTTAAGCCAACTACCGGCCATGAACGTGGACGGTTTGGTGATTTGTGAATTGGATCTCGGGTACTACAATTTGGAGTATTACAGCGTTGCCTGGCTTAAGTTGTACGTGCCGACCGACGACAATCCGGTAACTACGATTGTTTTCGACACACATTTGGGAAAAGCCTATTTTCTGCCGCCGTCGCCATACAAGGTCGCCCTGGATTCAATTGAAGGTTCCGTCCGCGGGCTCCGGCGCGCTCTTAACAGATAGAGGGAAACAAAGTCCGGAAGGGGTAGAAAAAGCCGTTTTT
>JAADGP010000058.1:0-6322 GCA_013152315.1 FCB group bacterium | reverse complement strand
GACCATTTCCATTGCCGGAATAACATTTCATATTGTTCGTAAAGGAGATTCCGATCGTCGTTATGTGTGGTTACACGGTGATGAACCGACGGCGAAGGATGTTCTTGTGCAACACATGGAAACCCATCCCGGCCAGGCCCTGTTCATCGAAAGCGCGGAGCGCAATGTGCGACTTAACGGGGGATGGTTGAATCCCAACCGGATGTTCTCCCGTGTGGGAGCGGAAAAGAATCTGCGGAAGCTCAATCCTTCATGGGGTAGGAAACAATTGGAAGTGGCACTGGATCACCTGGATCAGGAGCGGGACACCCTTTTCCGGGTGTTGCTTCCGCCGGCGGGGGGCTTGCTGGTGGCCCTCCATAACAACTGGGAAGATTTTAACGTACACAGTGAAATCCCGCTCAGTAACCGGGTCGCCCTGAGTGATCCGGACCATCCCCGGGATTTCTATATCTGCACGAACAGTTCGGATTTCGCGCAATTGTCCTGTTCTCCGTACAATGTTGTTTTGCAGGAAGGGAATTCCCTGGTGGACGACGGTTCCCTGTCTCCCCTGGCCGGTCGGCGCAATATGCGCTACGTGAACATTGAGGCAAAGTTGGGTGCGTTTGACAAACAGAAAGCCATGCTGGGATGGTTGGAGAAGGCATTGCCTTGAGAGAAAAGAATGGTGTTTTTATTTACCGCAGAGGCGCAAAGAGCGCAGAGTTGATTGATGGATTTATTATAATCAATACCAATAAATATCGGACTACTAACGGAGTCGTTCGACGGGGAGAAGAATTAAATTGATTATTATGCGTGAATGTTCGAATGCGGTTAACTATCGAGTAACAAGGTAAGGACTTTTCACCCCTCACGTTTCACGCATTCCGCCGGTCGGCGGATTTCACGTTTCACGTTTCGAATCCCGCGCTTTTTCCACCATGGGGACGAAGCGTACCGCCAGCGACCGGTCGATGGAAACATTGCCTTTATCATCCTTGGTAATGATTTGGAGATATTGGTTAAGTAAGTGGGATCCAACAGGCAGGATCATGCGTCCGTTATTGGCCAGTTGGTCTATTAATGTTTCCGGCACTTTTTTGGGAGCGGCCGTGCCGATGATCCGGTCGTAAGGGGCCAGTTCGGGCCAGCCCTCGAAACCGTTGGATTGAAAAACCGACACATTTTCATAACCCAATTGTTGCAACCGCTTTTGGGCTTTCTTTGCCAGTTCCGGGATGATCTCCAGCGAAATGACTTTTCGCGCCAGGCGCGATAAAATCGCTGCCTGGTATCCGCAGCCGGTGCCGATCTCCAGGACCGTGTGAGTTTTCTCCACCCGCAGAGCGTCCGTCATATAGGCAACAATATAGGGTTGACTGATGCTTTGTCCGTAACCGATGGGGAGCGGGCCGTCTTCATAAGCGAAAGGATATTGATCCTCGGATACAAACAAGTGGCGCGGCACGGATTCGAGCGCCTTAAGCAGCCGGGAGTCCTGAATTCCGCGGCGGCGAATTTGGTATTCAACCATTGCCTTCCGGGCTTTTTCAAAATTTTGCATTGTGACTGACGCTCAGAAGCGTAAAATTCTTCCTCAAATTTACAGCGCTATGATAAACTCTGTTCGATTATTTCTGTTCCTCATTCTGACCCTGGTTTCCCTTCCCGGCAAAGAGTTTCCGGTCGTAAAAATTCGGATGGCCGGAGAAATAAACAACCCTGCTCAGGAAATATCCGGCCTGGCCTGGCACGGGAACAACCTCATATTATTGCCCCAATATCCCAACGGCTATCTTTACTCCATTCCCAAAGATCGATTGTTGAGCTTCATCAACGGGGAATCGGATAAAGCAATTATGCCTGAAAAAATAAAATTCATTACTCCCGATTACAAAAAGCAAATCCCGGGTTTTGAAGGCTACGAAGCGCTGGCATTCGCCGGTGACGAGGTTTTTATGGTGATGGAATCGAAGCGGCGGGGAACCATGAAAGGTCATGTCGTTAAGGGTTTCTTTTCCTCTGAGGAACAGGCCATCCGTTTATACGAGGGACCAATTACGGAGATCGATCCGCCGGTGAACATCAAAAATATGGCTTACGAGGCCGTTCTTCTGTACCGGGACCAGGTAATCACTTTTTTTGAGGCGAACGGACCGGCCGTGAATCCCCGTCCCCGGGCAAGCCGCTTTACCGAAACATTACGTCCGTTGCCCGCACTCTCTTTCCCACCGATTGAATATCGCATCACCGACGTTACCGCAGCGGACAGGGCGGGAAATTTCTGGGCCATTAATTATTTTTGGCCCGGGGACCGGAAGCGGCTCAGGCCAGGACCGGATCCGTTGATCGAAAAATATGGGCAGAGTCCGACGCAAGTTCAATCCCGGGCGGTTGAACGTCTGCTGAAATTTACCATTTCCGAAAGGGGTGTCCGGCTGGTGAACCAACCCCCGGTGGAATTGGAATTAATTGATGCGCAAACATCGCGTAACTGGGAGGGAATCGCGCGCCTGGATAAGCGGGGATTTTTGGTGGTAACGGATGAGCATCCCGGTACCATCCTGGCTTTTATTCCTTACCGGGAATAGTAGATTTAACATGAAGACACAAAAGCCACAGAGATCACAGAGGAAGCTACGGGGGTAAAAAGAGGGGAAATATTTTATACGTAATATCCGGTTTTAGGTACGGAAAGGTTAAGTAAGCAAATTAAAGGAGAAATCATGAACAGAAAATACAGACTGATTATATGGGGATTACTGTTGATCGCACTGGGCTGGTCCCAAAGCGAAGTAGAGCGACCGTATGTGCTGCTGATTTCTTTCGACGGCTTCCGGGCCGACTACCTGGACTGGTACGACACTCCCAATTTTGATCAATTAGCCCGGGAAGGCGTGAAAGCCAAAGGAATGAAGCCGGTATTTGTATCCAAGACCTTTCCCAATCATTACAGTATTGCCACCGGCATGTACGCCGAAAATCACGGTTTGATTGCCAATCATTTTTACGATCCCCGGCTGGACGCCGTGTACCAAATAAGCAACCGGAACGCGGTGGAAGATGCCCGGTTCTATGGCGGGGAGCCGATTTGGGTTACGGCGGAGAAACAGGGAGTCAAAACCGCCTCTTATTACTGGGTCGGGACGGAAGCGCCGATCGACGGTGTGCAGCCGTCAATATGGAAAAAATACGACCATTCCTTTCCCTTCGAAGCCCGCATCGATTCGGTCACAGCCTGGCTGCAACTACCGGAGGAAGAAAGACCGCATTTAATCCTTTTGTATTTTCACGAACCGGACGCGACGGGACATGATTTCGGACCCGGGTCCGATGAAACGCGGGAGATGGTCCGGGCGATGGACGAAATATTGGGTTTGATCAGGCGGAAAACACAAGCCTTGCCGGTTTATGATCGACTGAATATGATTGTTCTAAGCGATCACGGCATGGCCGCGGTGAAACCCGATCAAACCATTGATTTGACGGATTACGTTGATTTGGAAGGAATTGTTCAGGAGGGCAGCGGCCCCACGGCGTTTCTGTATGGTGGCAAGCGCGCACAAATGAAAAAAGTTTACGAAAAATTGAAACAGGTTCCGCATCTGACAATTTACCGGAAAAACGAGATTCCGGAGCGTCTCCATTACAAACACAACTATCGCATTAAGGATTTCCTGCTGATCGCCGACGAAGGATGGGTTATTTTGGATTCGGATCAGTCCAACAGGAAACCGCCGCCTCTGGGAACGCACGGTTATGACAACAACCTGTGGAGTATGCACGCCATTTTCCTGGCTGATGGTCCGGCGTTCAGGGACGGGTACGAACGTACCGTTTTTGAAAACGTGAATGTTTATCCGCTGATCGCCCGGATACTGGGATTGAAACCTTACCCCCGGATCGACGGGAAACTGAAAAACGTGGAAGACCTGTTGCGGAGGAATTAAGCCAAAAATTCCAATCTGCGTAAATCCGCGGCGAAAAACCACAGAGCCGCCGTGGTCACGGAGGATTCAAAAACTGAGGAATCGCATTCCCACTGAAAAATAGAACCCGCGCAGATCGACTTTCGGTGCGGGACGATTTGTCCACACGGCGGCGAAAGTATCGGTGTCGCCTTCGTCATTTTCCTTTGAATATTTCCAGCTTCCGGTTGCGTTGGCGAAAACATAGCTTACCGCCAGGACAAGATCGCGTGTCGGGCCTAACATAATGGTTGTCCGGGCCCCGATTTCCGGGGAAAACACAGGCAGAGCAACGGAGTGGGATTGGTCGTCGGAACGGAAGATCAGGTTTATCGGCAGAGTAATCGTTGCCGCCAGGGCGAAAGGCGAAGTGTGGATCAGTTTGTATTGCAGGCCAAAACCGAAACCGAAACGGAAGTCCGTATCTTCGCGGCTGTCCCGGACCGTACCCAAGTTGAAATGGGCCGCGCCACTGATTTTATCGAGCGGTGCAATATCAAGCTGGGCCTGAAGCGTATAGGCCGGGACATTGTTTGAGTACAAACCCTGTAAATCGATACTGGCGATGTGACGGGTGGATTCCACGGCCCGGTAACCGGGCTCGATCCGGTCCCATTTTCGTAAAATGCGTCCCCGGTTCGCGTCCCGGCTCAATTCCGTTACCCGTACGATTCCCACCGTTCGGCCGGGGATGGTTATCTCGCGGTCGCGCAGGAGTTTCTTGGTTTCCGGCGACGCGATTTCAAACACCGTTCCCTTTTGAACCCCCATCTCCTTCCCCAATAGCAACATCACCTCGTTACCCCGGACATCCAGGACTTCACTGGTAAGCAAATACATCTCGCGTAACTGATTTGACACCTGCCAGCCGACTTGCAGGAGTGTTTTCGCCAGGGAGGCCTTTTTGTTTCCTCCGGTATGACTGGCATTGATTGTAAAGGAGGCCAGGGATTTTCCTGTTTCCACGTCCACCTTCCGAACCTCAGCCTGAATAATGGTCTGGATATTGTTGGGATAGCGTTCCACGTCCTTGGTGGCCTTATCCACGGCCGCGTCAACGACCTGTTTGGCAATAATGCCAAACAGCCCCGCTTTGCGAGCCACCTTGCGATCCTTGCGATCTTCCTCCTCTTCATCTTCGGGCGGAACCCCTTCCTGTCCGAAATTCAGGACGCGGACAATCAATGCTTCCGGAGCGGACGCGACTTTACCAAATTGAACGATGGATTGGTCATCGATAATACCGGACATCTGAATGGCCTGTTCCTCGAGGAGTTGTTCCAGATGATTGCGATCGATCACCTCAAAACGTTTCAGTTCCGTGGCTTTACTGGCCACGATGGCCGTTACCTTGGAATCGATGGACTCCGGGTCATCCCCGCCTTTGGCCGGTAAAATAAGAAGCGGTTGTTTCGCGAGCGTCACTTCCGGGGACAACGGTTGTTGCGCCTTGCCGAATGCCGTGAATAATAACAGGGAAAGAATAAATATCCGGTTCATACGGTCCTCCATTCAAAAGTTAAAGTTAATAAAAAATCAAGCAGGTCTACTGTGGCGATTATCACAACTTCCAGGACAGTGGTTGATTCCAACCCAACAGTAAGTAACGTGAATCGGCATCCTGCCGGTCTGTCCCCGGATAAACTTCCATTTCGTAACCGAGTATAATGGATAAACGGCGTTTTACGGGGACGATCACTTCGGCCATCAGTTGGGTACGGGTTTGATTGGCTTCAACCACTTCACTTATCTGGTAAAAATATTCCATTTCCAGTTTGGTGCTGAACCAACGCGTATCATGATCCCAGTACAGCCCACCCTTAATGTAGGACGTTTTCCGCGTATCGTTCAGGTAGTCGGACATATCAAAAGCCTGTGCCAGTTCGGTGTTTATGTGCCCGGTTTTGTAATCCAGGAGAAAAAGACCCAATCCCTGGTTGTAGTGGTACCGTAGCAACACGCCGGCACGGGTATTCCTTCGAAAGGACAAGGTTGTAAAATTGTAAAGCATGGGTAACGTGCGGAAACGAACACTCGATTTGTAGCGCAAATAGCGAAAGAATTGCGATCAAGTTCATAGGCGAATAACCGCAGATCACGAAATGTATCGCTGGTGCGCCGATTAAGGCGGTAATACCCCAGGCCACCGTTCTTCGTTCTGGCTTCCACCCATCCTCCGCGGATATATTGTTTCCAATAAACGGTGTTAGTGGAATCGGCGAACGCGAATTGGGGACCAAGCAACAACAGCAACAAACACACAGAAAGAGGCTGTAATATGGTGTTTCGTTTTTTAAAACGATTTAACGCCATAAAGATAATGCAATTATTGTTTGATCTTTTTCCCGCTGTGCATCACAATCATGGCC
>JAADGP010000052.1 GCA_013152315.1 FCB group bacterium | reverse complement strand
AATATTCGCATAATCCACCGGCCGCGGGGTGTGGCCCGCCGCGTGCTCCGCGGCCACATGTCCCTGGGCGGAGGCCACATGAGCCAGCCAGGGAGGACCACTCACATCCCCGATGGCATAAATATTGGGAATATTTGTCCGGCAATGATCATTAATGACAATCGACCCTTCAGCCGTCTTCACGCCCACCGCTTCCAGGCCGATGTTTTCGATATTCCCGGTTATTCCCACCGCGACCAACGCCAGGTCACCGTCGATGATTTTTGTTTCGTCACCCGAAGCGGTATGAACTTTGATTGCCGTTGTGAGTTTTTCGATGCGCTGTACTCTCGTTCCGGTGTGGATTTTAATGCCCGATTTAATAAACGACCGGGTCAGCGTTTTCGAAACTTCTTCGTCTTCCAGGGGCAAAATTTGCGGCAACATTTCGATCAGGTGTACCTGCGACCCGAACTCATTGTAAAAATACGCGAACTCCACACCGATTGCTCCGGCCCCGATGATTACCAGGCGCTCCGGCGGTTCTTTCAAAACCATGGCTTCCTTTGCGCTGATCACCTGTTTCCCATCCAATTCCAGACCCGGGAATGTCCGCGGCCGCCCGCCGGTGGCGATGATTATTTTGTCGGCAATTACACGATCGACAGCGTCGTTATCCTTGATCATTAACTCCGTCGCGCTCCGCAAAACACCGGTGCCGATGATGTGGGTGATGCGGTTCTTTTTCATCAGGTATTCCACCCCCTTGGACAGGCGCTCCGCAACCTGCCGGCTGCGTTTTACCGTACGATCAAACCGAACCGAATAATCGGGAATCTCAATTCCGTATTTTTTCGCATTCTTCACCAAATGCAGCACTTCCGCGTTCTTTAACAGAGCTTTGGTCGGGATACAGCCCCAATTCAGGCAGACCCCGCCCAAGCGATCTCTGTCGATGATTGCCGTTTTTAATCCCAATTGGGCGGCCCGGATCGCCGCGACATAACCGCCGGGGCCGCCGCCGAGCACCGCTAAATCATATTTTTCCATAAAACGTCCTTTTTGCCACTGATTTACACGAATAAATACTTTATCATTATAATACTATTGATTTTCACTTACCAAAAATAATCCTGCCTTACGCTACCTGACATACTGTAGTAAAAATCCACCACGTATCCCGGAAACCGTGTTGTCGACGGAATTTAAATCTATCAAGCTGTCGACCTTTGAAATATTGCCACAATTTGTGTTCCCAGAGAGTGGGGTTATTCCTGATAATCCTTCGAATTTGTTTTTGTTCGGTCGGTTATTGATGGGTTGATTCATGTCATGGTTTAAAGGTGTGAAAAACAAGTTCACTGTTTCATTTCTCCGAACAATACTCTGATCTGAGGATGTAATCGTTTTTATTATACCACCCCTGTGGTCTCCTCTCGTTACAGGAGGGAACGACGCCCCCAATCAACCGGTGGACAAGTCCGTTAACCGTTGGATAATATCGGTAATATGGAAAATACAATAACTCCGGTTATCATATATTTCGCAAACCGATGATACTCAAAAATTCGGCCCGTGTTTCCACGTCGTCATGAAATTCTCCAATCATCGCCGAAGTAGTGGCGTAACTATTTTGCTTCTCCACACCTCGCATCTGCATGCACAAATGACGCCCTTCCATCACCACGGCCACCCCTACCGGTTGCAGAACCTCCCGCAGGGTGTAAGCAATCTGGTGCGTTAACCGTTCCTGGAGTTGCAGTCTCCTGGAAAACATATTAACGATACGCGGAATCTTGGAAAGTCCGATCACCTTCCCGTTTGGAATGTACCCCACGTGAGCCTTGCCGAAAAAGGGCAGCAGATGGTGTTCGCACATACTGAAGAATTCAATATCTCTCACCACCACCATTTCACTGCACTCCTCCTCAAAAACCGCGTCATTAATCAAGTCCTGAAGATTGGAACGATACCCCCTGGAAAAATATTCCCACGATTTCGCCACCCGCTGGGGAGTCTTCTTCAACCCCTCCCGTTCCGGGTCTTCGCCAATAACATCCAGTAAATCGTGGACCAACGATTCGATTCGTGATTTATTGATTGTTTCCATTATAACGCTTCTTCCTTAAATGGATGATATCCCCAAATAGTCTCATCGGGATCCTCGTGGACCCTTCTTTTCAAGAACCAGACTCCCAGATAAAACAACGGCGTGTCGCATAAGGCAACGATGACTTTAAACAGAAATCCGTTTTCCAGCAAACCCGGGAAACGCACCCACTCCACCACTCCGGTTACACACAGTAAAAAAAGGACGGCTACCGTGTCTACGAACTGGGAAATGATCGTGGACCCGTTGTTCCGCAACCACAAATGTTTTCCTTTCGTCAGGCGTTTCCAAAAATGGAAAATACGGATATCGATGAACTGGGCGGTCAGATAGGCCACCATGGACGCGAACACGGCCGGGCCAAACAGTCCGAATACCCGGTGAA
Organism: FCB group bacterium; assembly: GCA_013152315.1. Taxonomy (GTDB): domain Bacteria; phylum Fidelibacterota; class Marinisomatia; order Marinisomatales; family JAADGP01; genus JAADGP01. The sequence continues at coordinate 4,457 of JAADGP010000052.1, read as the reverse complement.
AGGTGGCGTTGTTCACCGGCGACCAAACGGTATTGGGGACCGCGTCCGCTATCAACACCACAATGATGACAAATATGCTGGCAACAAAGCCCGACCACACCACCACATCGGCTCGTTTTTTCCCGTACATTTCGGAGATCAAATCGGTAACCAAAAACGTAATCGGGTAGGACAGTATCCCGGCGGATATTTCAAATGTGTACCAACCAAAGGGAGACCAGGTAAAAAATTTCTGGAATATCAGGTTGGAAGTTATTAACGAGGCAATAAAAATCCCGGTCAGTATCAGATAGAGTCGATTTTTAAAGTCCATTAACGAGCGCTCCCGTAATAATCGGTGAATATGGTTGGCGTTTCCCGCAATCGTATCCGGTACAATTTCGCTCCCCGCAATTCCTTTTCGATTTGCTCCCAGATAAAAATCACCATATTTTCCGAGGAAGGTTGTTTACCGGCAAACCAGGGCAAATCCTTCTCAATTTGGGCATGATCCATCAGATCAAGCACGTTCTTCCGAACGATCCTTTTTAATTCCTCCAAATCGATAAGAAATCCCGTATCCGGATTAATCTCCCCGGTCACGGTAACTTCCAGAGCGTAATTATGTCCGTGCGGTTTGGAATCGAGACCAAAAACAGCCCGATTCTTCTCATCGCTCCACTCCGGATGACCATATTGATGGGCGGCACAAAAATGAAATACTTTGGTTATATATGGATTCCCCATTTATTTGCATCCTACAATTATTACTGTCTTGAGAATTTAGGGGTCAGGTAGCGGGAGACAAACGGTTTATCACGTGTTACCGAAGGGCAAAGGAACCTGACGGTTTCGTAACAATCCCCTTGTGCTGTTCCTCTCCCCACGTCCGACATGTCCCCGGTTCCGACAATTCAACGCGCTTTTACCGCTTTCCCGATGAAGGGCACAAGTCACTCAGGACACATTCGCCGCACACGGGGCGTCGTGCCACGCATACCGACCGACCGTGATCGATTATCATGTGTGTCAGTCCGACCCAATCATCAGGATCGAAAATTTGTTTCAATTGTCGTTCAATTTGATTTGGATTCCTGGAATCGGTTAACCCCAATAAATTCATGATACGGATCATATGCGTATCAATTACCATTGCCGGCACGCCGAAACATTCCCCCAACACGCAGTTCGCGGTCTTGCGACCGACACCCGGCAGACTTACCAATTCCTCCATCGTACCGGGCACCTTCCCCCCGAATTCCTCCACGATTTTCAAACTGGCGCCAACGATACTCCGGGCCTTTTGATTGTGGTAACCGCAGGAATGGATATCGCGGGCCAGGTCATTCACGTCGGCGTACGCGTAATCCTCAGGTGATCGGTATTTCTCAAACAATTGCCTGGTAACCTGGTTTACCCGTCGGTCGGTACATTGGGCCGACAATATGGTGGCAACCAGGAGTTCATGAGTAGTGGAATAGGATAACGAACATTTCGAATTCGGATAGGCCGCCTTCAGGCGATGAATTATTTCGGCGGCGCGCGCTTTTTTTTCTTTAACCGACTCGCCCATTAATCGACAAGTTGCGAATCAGGGAAGGAATATTTTTCACCAGTGACGATTGCGGTAAAATAATATCGCACCCGGCAACTTTGAACTTATCATGGGTGTTCTTATGCATCCATTTCAGGTAACCGATTATGGTAATATGCGGGTTCAGACCTTTCAAAGAAGCAATAAAATGTACCGATCCCGTTAAGGGATCATCCAAATCCACGACGGCCAGTTTTGCCGGCGGGTCGTCCGACTTGCCCAGAACTTCGTAATCATCCACAAACCGGACGGCCCATTCCAATCGGGTAAACACATCCGATAGTCTGGTCCCCAATTCAAAATTTCTCATGCAAAGCAGGACACTATTCATAATTCAACCTTTTCTAATTCCGGGAATACCCACCTGGCCGGTATTCCAACGAACATTATTCACTGATGACAACTGCGGACTCACAGTAATAATGTTTCCCGTTAAAGCCGACCGTACATGCCTGATAGCGGGGATCATGCTCAAAAAACAATATCCATTTTTCTTCCATGGCTCCGGGTAACAAGCTCTTTTTCTCCTGAATGGTAACCGTGGGTTGAATATCATAAGCCATCACCCAGGGTAAGGGAATGTGGGCTGTCGTGGGAATCAGATCGCCACAATAAAAAAGCGTCGTGTTACCATCGGAGATCCGGGGCAGCATCTGGCCCGTGGTATGACCATAACTCAGAAATATTTTGATCCCCGGCAGAAACTCTTCTTTTCCGTCCACCAATTGGATCATTTCATTTTCCGCTAACACTTTCCAATCGGCTTCCATGAAACTGCCCTGGTCTTTTTCGCTGGGGGAATTCGCCAACGCCCAATTTTCTTTCTGCATCCAAAAGGTCGCGTTCGGGAATGTGGGAACGATCCGCCGGTTTTCATATTTTGTATTCCCCCCAACGTGATCAAAATGCAGATGAGTACAAATCACATCGGTAATGTCCTCCGGTCCGAAGCCGTATTTTGCCAGGGATTTTTCGAGATTTACCGATTCGGTGTCAATATCATAAATCTTTTTAAACCGTTCCTGCCACTTGTTTCCGTTTCCCGTGTCCACCAGAATTTTCCGTTCATCACTGACCAAGAGCAAGGAGCGCGTTACCATCGCTATGCGATTTTTTTCGTCGGCCGGAGCTTTTTTCTCCCATAAAACTTTGGGGATAATTCCAAACATAGCCCCGCCGTCCAGTCCAAATTTACTGGTGACAATGCTGTACAACGTATAATCGCCGATTTTCATAATAGTACCTTACTGAACCCTGTTGTATTTTTCATTTTTGGATATTCATTAAGATGAAGACACAAACTAAGACGTGATACGTGAAACGTAATGCGTGATTTCTGCCGTTTTGCGTCGCTTTATCAAGTACATATACTTCGCCTTTCGAGCAAATCGTGGTGTATATCCACGACAATCAATTCCCACGTTTCACGTTTTACGCTTCACGTTTTACGTATTACGTTTCAAATCCTACTCCTTAGCCTGTACTTTACCACAATTCACATGACCAATCACCGCTTGCCATTTTTACAACAGTCACACCACCCGATAAATGTTCGCAGCAATTAATGGCATATCGGCAGGATTCGCTTTCTTTGTAAAAAAACGCATTGCCTCCAGCGCCACCAATCGATTTTGCCGATTATGATTATGTTTATCATTGCAAATTTTTTCGGCCGCAATAATAAATTGATTGCCCGCTTGACGCCGATATTCCATTAGTAAATTTACGGCGGATTCGCCGTCACCGACAGAACGATCTTCGACGTTGATTGACGATAGCCACGTGGAAATAGCCTGTCGAAACCCGCTCTGACGAACGCAATCCAATTCCCATAATCGCCAGACGGCGGCAAACGTGACCCAAAGCGCGACATCATCAATCGCCAAAATACGAGGCAACATTTTCGCGGGGGTTTGATTCCCCCGGATGTTGGTTTCCGACAAGGGAAATTTCCGCAATTCGTTCAGGGCACATTTCGTGTAGGCCCAAGCCTCTTCCTGCCTGCGCCGAAAGGCGTAAGCCCGGAGCAAATGGTACATAAAACCGGCAAACACAACCGGTTCCCGTAACGTTAACTGGGTAATGAGTTCCAGAACGCCCGCTGAATTGTCGGCCACCAAGTGAATACGGGCCGCCTCCCTTTCGCTTTTCCCCATGTCTCCGGAGAGAACCGCCTGCTCCAGATCGCGAACGAACACCACGGAACCGGGTCCTTCCTTTTCCAATTGTTCCAACACCACCGAATCGCCCGTGCGCAGCGGGGAACCGATTATCGTTTCCAGAGCAAATCGCAATAATATCTCCGAGGGTTGGTGACGATTATCGGCGATAATGTTTTTCAGGGCATTCAGTGCCAGAATGGGGTGCTTATCTGTCGGTCCGTCATATTCGATACGGGCTCCCAGGTAAAGGAAATCATTTACGAATTCAATCAGCGCTTCCCCACCTTCCAGAGCCTTTTTTAACAACTCTGACGCGGCGGCATAGTCATCGGCGATTACAGCCTCACGAAGGGAACGATATTTCATGGGGAAATTGATTGTTAAAGGTTAACTGTGTTTTTGACAATTCGAACTATTGTTCTTCCATTATCCGACGGTTATTTGCCTGCGGCGGATCGTCAGAGGAGGAACCCCATAGGGGTAGCATAATGATACCGAATTCATCCTCTTATACACTGGGGGGAATAATTTGTTGAACTTGTTTCCACACACACGGTAAAAACAGAAATACAATAATCAACCACCGTAGTGCCAGGGAGTATGGCGCATTGTCAGCACCTCCGTGTCGCGACGCATAATCGTATTTACGATTTCACAAATAAACAGATGGTGATCCCCCCGCGGGACGATCTCAACCACTTTCCCTTCCAGAATCATGGGCA
>JAADGP010000002.1 GCA_013152315.1 FCB group bacterium | reverse complement strand
TTCATAACGGATGGTGGTCACCGGATTAAAGGGATTGGGGTAGTTCTGGCACAAGCGAATCTGCCGTGGCAGGAGCGTTGTTTCCTGAATTGCCAACCGGCTGGAGTCGGAATTAAGAATAATGTCATCCATTATCCACTGCCAGGGACCATTGGTATTACGGAATCGTACATAGAAGGTGTTTTGCCCAAGATATGACTCCAATGGATAGTGAATACTCCGGGGTGTTTTGGTTCCGGTTAGTTCATCGACAAGAACCCAATCGCTACCATTGGTTGAAAATTCAACATACCCGAAATTTTGTCCATCGGCAAAATCGTAATACATAGAGATGTTCAACCAGGCGCGATCAACGTGCGTCAAATCCATGGCCTCACTATATTCAGGACAAGAACGGCAAATAATGCCCGCTTATAATACCACAAATACATTCCTTTCCAGTTTTCCTTAAGGAATATACAGGAATTTGCAGAAAATATCAGTCTAAACAATTAAGTCCGGAATGCGAGATGCGTGTCGGAACATAGTGAAGATCCCGATGAAGTGTCGCGACTGTCGGGTAAACGTGAAACGCACCATCGTGCTTCATAAGGTTGTCATTTCTAACATTACTCCGCGAGCAGCGGGGGACTCAACCACGGTTTATTTGTCTGGCAGGCTTATACGATTAAATCGAAGCGAAGGCGGTTTGAAAATACAATCGAGTTGCTTTTACAATGCTCGGTAACGAGCAAAGGCTTCTTGTTCCAAAGTAAAAATTAACGATTAAGCTCGGCCACCCACTCCTGATATCTGGGAAGTGTCGATTCCAAACATCCCGGCGGCGTGTTTCCACATCATTTCCTCGGGCATATTGAAAACGAAATCGGGGGTGGTGCTCTGGAGCAACCAATCGCCGTTTTCGATTTCCCGCTCCAGTTGGTTTGCGGTCCACCCGGCGTGACCTAACATAAGTTTGTATTGTTGCGGACCGGCATCCCGATTGATGTTTTCCAGGATTGTTTTATGACTGGTAATGGCAAAGTCTTCGGATATTTTTATTGTGCCGGTCGTGGAATGGGAAGCGGAATGAAGCACTATCCCGCGTTCCAACAAAACCGGTCCTCCAAAGTAAACCTTGGGAACGATTTTCAGGATATCCTGGGTATCATCATAAAGTTCTGTGAACAGTTTCTTCAGATCCGGTTCATGAAAAGGCCGATTAATAATAAGCCCCATGGCGCCGTCCCTGGTATGCTCACAAATGAAAACAACCGCCTGTGCAAAATACGGATCCTGCATATGCGGCATAGCGATAAGAATATGATTTTTAAGTGAACTCATAGCTTAATGTAGGATTTAACACAAAACGGGTCAACAAGGTTTCAAAATAGTTACCTCCTCAAATTCAGCAAAAAAGATAAGGTCGAAATGAAATTCGGGTACCGGTGAAAAGGATTTGAAGCGTGTCGTAACGAAGCGGATGTCGGGGATGCCTGTCGAACCACAGTGGAGATTGCAACGGAGCCGACTATCGGGGAAACTCGCCGACCGTCGGGAACGTGATAACAACAGGTTCCCTATACCTCGTAATCAATTGCGCTATCCAATGGTGATTCCCATTAATAAGTTACGGCAAGTATTCCGATGTCGGACCGACAGGCAGAAAAATCTGCAAATCGTTTTTTGATTACCCGCCAAATGGGGGTAAATTTTAGATTGTACTTTACACTATGTTTTTACCGGTTTTGGGAGCGAAATAACCAAATCAAAAATGACCAGACCAGCCAATAAGATCATTATTAGGGGTGCTCGCCAGCATAACCTGAAAAATATCGATCTGGAAATCCCCCGGGATAAGCTGGTCGTCATTACCGGCTTGTCGGGCTCGGGGAAATCCTCTTTGGCCTTTGACACGATTTATGCTGAAGGACAGCGCCGCTACGTCGAATCATTATCCTCATACGCCCGCCAGTTTCTGGGTCTCATGGAAAAGCCGGACATGGATTACATCGAAGGTCTTTCCCCCGCTATTTCGATCGAGCAAAAAGCCACCGGTCGTAACCCCCGTTCCACCGTAGGTACGGTAACGGAGATTCATGACTACCTCCGGTTGTTGTTCGCCCACATCGGTCGTCCCCACTGCTGGATCTGTGGCCGGCCCATTCAGCGGCAGACTGTCCAGCAAATCGTAGACACGGTGAAAAAATTTCCGCCTGAATCCAGAATTTATATCCTGGCACCCGTTGTCCGGAGTCGCAAGGGAGAACACAAAGGCGTCTTCGACGAAATCAAACGGGAAGGTTTTTTACGCACCCGGGTAAACGGCAAACTCCATTCGATCGACGATAAAATTCGTCTTAAAAAAACAAAAAAACACACCATTGAAGTTGTGGTGGATCGCCTTGTACTGGAAGGCGATTACCAGGAACGTCTTACGGAATCCGTCGAGCTGGCCTTAAAAATCGGCGCCGGTCTGGTGATTATTCATGAACTGCCGAACAAAGATCATTTATTCAGCGAGCATTTCGCCTGTCCCCATTGTGAAGTCTCGATGGAAGAATTAACCCCGCGCATGTTTTCTTTCAACTCCCCCTATGGAGCCTGCCCGCGCTGCGACGGATTGGGTTCACACATGGAAATCGACCCCGAACTGGTGGTGCCCGACAAGACCAAATCGTTAATCCAAGGGTGTGTAATTCCCCTGGGTGAACAGCCGCGCGGGAACTGGTACGGCAGTATTCTCAAAAGCCTGGCCCGTCATTACAATTTTAATTTCACGACTCCCTGGTACCGGCTGGACCCCAGAGTACGCGAGATATTGCTTTACGGCACGGGCAAGGAAAAATTGCGCATGTCCTATTCCTCCGACCGGTGGACCGGCACCTACGTAGGTGGTTGGGAAGGCACTATCCCCAATCTGATGCGGCGCTACCGCCAAACCAAATCAACGGGAATCCGGGAGTGGATCGAACAATTCATGCGCATGCGTCCCTGCCCGGATTGCGGAGGGAGCCGTTTAAAGCAGGAAAGCCTGGCCGTCACTATCGGCGGAAAAAACCTCGGCGAACTTTCCCGCATGTCCATCAAGGATATTCTTACTTTCCTTCGTTCCTTAGATCTCAGCAAAACCGAAAAGATCATCGCGCGACAGATTTTAAAGGAGGTCCGGGAACGACTGGGATTCCTCATGGATGTCGGTTTGGATTACCTTACCCTGGACCGCGCGGCAAATACCTTGTCCGGGGGCGAAACACAACGGATTCGCCTAGCCACCCAGATCGGTTCCCAATTGGTAGGCGTATTGTACATTTTGGATGAGCCTTCCATTGGTCTTCACCCACGGGATAATACCCGTTTGTTAAATACCCTTAAGCACCTTCGCGACCTGGGCAATTCCATTCTGGTAGTTGAGCATGACCGGGAAACGATTGAAGCGGCCGATTATGTTATCGACTTGGGACCCGGGGCCGGCGAACATGGCGGCAAAGTAATATATGCCGGCGATCCCGAACACCTTATTCACTGCCGGAAGTCCATCACCGGCCAGTATTTATCGGGTAAGCGCAAAATTCCCGTTCCCAAGACGCGGCGTAACGGACATCAAAGAGACCTTGTTTTAAGGAAGGCCAGGGGAAACAATCTGAAAAACATCGATGTGAATTTCCCCCTGGGGAAATTCACCGTAGTCACCGGTGTATCGGGAAGCGGCAAAAGCACCCTGGTCAACGAAACGCTTTACCCCATTCTGGCCAAGGAACTGCACCACGCCCGTAAGTATCCCCTCCCTTACGAGTCGGTTGAAGGGTTGGAATACCTCGACAAGGTGGTAGATATTGACCAAAGACCCATCGGGCGGACGCCCCGCTCCAATCCGGCCACTTACACGGGTGTATTCACTCATATTCGCGACCTGTTCTCGCAATTGCCCGAATCAAAGTTGCGAGGGTATAAACCGGGCCGTTTCTCCTTTAACGTAAAGGGCGGGCGTTGCGAAGCCTGTGAGGGAGATGGGATTATTAAAATTGAAATGAATTTTTTACCGGACGTGTACGTTACCTGCGAAGTGTGCAAGGGCAAGCGCTACAATCGCGAAACCCTGGAAGTGACGTACAAGGGAAAAAATATTGCCGAGGTTCTGGCTATGTCGGTCGAGGAAGCGCTAATGTTTTTCCGGAACATTCCCTCGATCTTTAAAAAATTGACCACTCTCAATGAAGTGGGGTTGGGATATATTCGCTTAGGACAACAGGCCACAACGCTATCGGGCGGCGAGGCACAGCGGGTAAAACTGGCTACGGAATTGTCCCGGGTAAGCAACGACCGGACTTTATATATACTGGATGAACCCACCACCGGTCTGCATTTCGAAGATGTTCGCATGTTACTGGCCGTGCTCCAGCAATTGGTTGATAAAGGGAACACGGTTATTGTGATCGAACACAATCTGGAAGTTGTTAAGTCCGCTGACTGGGTTATCGATCTCGGCCCGGAGGGCGGAGACCACGGCGGCGAAGTCATTTTTACGGGAACACCCGAAGATTTACTGAGGGAGCCGCGTTCTTATACCGGTAAATTCCTGCGGCATGTTTTAAACAATAATTTACCAGTTGCCGACAAGAAGACTACATCCGCTGTAGCTTGAAACGTTCATTATTAATTTAGAAAGAACTCCAAAAAACATATTTTCACGATTACTGAAATTTTCGACAAACTTCGGAGACGACAAAATGAAATCTGTAAAAGAACTCCAGCCGTATTTTCCTTTCTGGGAAATCACGAAGGACCTGATTGATCAATGTATTGATATCATGCTCAATTTACGCCAAAGCGGTCATCCCGGTGGATCGCGTTCCAAGGTGCACGCCCTGGTGGCAACCACATTATCGGGCGCCATGCGCTGGGACATCCGTGAGCCGGGAAAGCGTTTCGCCGACCGCTTTGTCCTGGTAGGGGGACACGCCAACCCGGCCGTTTACGCGACCCTGGCTGTCCTTAACGAAGCCTTGCGGATCAAACACCGGCAGACACGCGATTCACGCTTTTTGGTCAACCACGCCGAGGAACGACAGTTGGTTTGGCAGGATCTGCTTACCCTGCGGCGCAACGGCGGTTTACCGGGACACGCCGAAATGGAAGGGAAAACCCTGTTCTTCAAATTTAACACCGGTCCCAGTGGACACGGTTCACCGGCCGCCGCCGGCGAGGCCCTGGCCCTGAAACTGGCGAAAACATCCCAGGTTAAAGTGTTCGCCTTTGAAGGCGAAGGCGGATTAACCACCGGCGTTACCCACGAGACTCTGAACTCCGCCTGGGGGCTGGGACTGGGTAATCTGGTGTATTTCATCGACTGGAACGATTTTGGTATTGATAATCGTCCTTTCAGTTCCATCATGTACGGTACTCCCCGTGACTGGTTCGGCTCCCATGGCTGGCACGTGGAAGGAACCGATGAGGGCGAAAACTGGGAAGCGCTGACCAGCGCCTTTTACCGTCTGCTGGTCGAAAACGGCGACCCGGACATACCGAAAGTGGTGTATGCCAAGAACCGTAAAGGACGCGGCTATTATCTTTACGACAACCAAAGTCACGGCGTACCCCACCCGCGTAATTCGGAACTGTTCTGGAAAACAAAAGAAGATTTTGCCCGGAAATACAACGTCGATTTCGAAGGCTTCGGCGAACCGGCCGCGACCACTTGGGAAGGCCAGGTGGAACAGGCCACCCGTATGTTCCACACCGTATTCTCGGTCATGGAAAACAACCCGGAACTGGTTGATTATCTGGCCGATACGCTGGTGGGCTTGGGGGACTCCATTCCGGAAGAAATCCCCACTTGCCGGATTTCCGTGAAAAACCCACTTGAGGATAAACGCCTGTATGATGTCCAAAACCTTCCGGCGGAACTGTTCGTAAAACCGGGCACCAAAGCCCCCAACCGGATGGGACTTTCCAAATACGCTTCCTGGCTGAATACCTTGAGCATCAGGGAATACGGCCGGCCGTTGGTAATCGCCATGTCGGCGGACTTGGCCGATTCCACCAATATTTCCGGTTTCGCCAAGGGCTGGGACGATGCTCCCGACCTGGGATTGTATGACCGCGAAACCAATCCCGACAGTCCGCTCATGCCCCAGGGCATCACCGAATTTGCCAACGCCGGCATGCTGGCCGGTCTGGCCACGGTGAATTTTAACCGCGACCCTTACGAAAAATTCAACGGTTTCTTCGGAGCCATGAGTACTTACGGTTCCTTCAGCTATCTCAAGTACGGTCCCCTGCGCCTGTTCAGTCAGATTGCCCAGGACTCGCAACTGAAAGTGGGCAAATTGATCTGGATTGCCGGTCATTCCGGACCGGAAACGGCGGAAGACAGCCGCACCCATTTCGGGATTTTCGCTCCCGGGGTAACGCAGCTTTTCCCGGAAGGCCAGATCGTCAATCTGTATCCCTGGGAACATAATGAAGTTGCTCCGGCGCTCACGGCGGCGCTGGCTTCCGATATTCCCATCATTGCGCTTCATCTGACCCGTCCCCCGGTTGAAATCCCGGACCGGGAAGCGTTGGGAATGGCTTCCTACTTAGACGCGGCCAAAGGAGCCTACCTGATCAGGGATTTTGACCCGGGACGTCCCAAAGAAGGAGTGGTTTTTGTGCGGGGAACCAGTTCCACCAATTCGGTAGTACAAATTCTGCCGCGCCTGAAGCAATCCGGTCCCAACGTAAAAATTGTGGCAGCCATTTCCTGGGAATTGTTCCGTCGTCAGCCGGAAGCATACCGTCGACAAGTCGTCGCCCCGGAAGAATGGGCCGATGCCATGGTCATTACCAACGGCGCCCGGAGACAAATGTACAAATGGATGGCCAACCCCATAGTGGAAGAATACTCCCTCTCCTCCGACTGGGATAATCGCTGGCGCTCCGGCGGCAGCCTGGAGGAAATCATCGAAGAAGC
>JAADGP010000144.1 GCA_013152315.1 FCB group bacterium | reverse complement strand
GGGAGTATAATATGTATAAAAAATATCTTTGCCTATCGACCATAAATTATATTCACGCTCCGGAGGAGGGACTCGAACCCCCAGCCTAGTGGTTAACAGCCACCCGCTCTACCATTGAGCTACTCCGGAATCCTTTTTCAATTAGCTATCCGGACTCGAAACCCCATCCCGCCGTAGCGGGATAACAGCCACCCGTCCCGACCAGTCGGGACTACTCCGGAATTTACGAACACCAAGAAACCCTGGTGCCCTGGTTACTCCCTGATCAAAAAGCGCCGCGAATTTAGACAGGAAAGGAAAGAAAAAAAACCCTACATTTCCTTTTCGGCTTCCAGAATCCGCTTCTTTGAAAACAACCCGACCGCTTCCTGTTCCGCGGTTAAATACACGATCCCCTTTTCATTATGAGGCTCGCCGAATCGGGAATGGATCGATTTTAATCCCCCCAACCATTTTCGTTTATCACACAGATAAACCAAGTCTCCCACCTCCGCTTTCATTAATCGCATATCTTCCTTTGAAAAATGGATAACGGAATCATCCCCCTCAACCATCTTCCAATGGACCAAAACCTTCTCGCCCTGTTCGTCATTGGGCATACCCCCTTTAAAACTCTCCTTGGCAAAATCAATTGTGGCCGCGGTTAATCCTTTCGTTTGCTTCTCCTCATCATAATCCGTGGTGTAGGTCACGAATATAGGCACCAGGAGAATCATAATGATTGTAAGTATAAACAACAATGCCAGACTCCCGATGTTGAAAATAACCATCAGGAAAAGAATACTGGCAACGGTTGCAATAGTGACTACAATCTGTTTTTTCGATTCCTGTTGTCGGATCCACTCGACTATCGACTGCTGCCAGGGTGTTGTCCACACTATGACAGCCGCCACTCCCGAACACACTACTATATTATACAAAGCCCGGATGTAGGAATAGGGGTGAACCGGATTCATCGCGATACCATGATCAAAGGGGGCAATCAAAACCGCCGGGTAACGGGCGCCCAATATCATTAAAGCCACACCTCCCAAAAAGGTGGTGATAACAGCCGCCGGTGTAAAGCGTTTCCAGAACACACCCAGGAAAATGGCTACTACCAGGGGCGGCGTTAGGGTGGAGTGAAAATACCCATGCGCTTCGTAAACAGTTGGGAAATTTTTAAAGGCCAATACCGCCACAACACCAAGGGTCGTGACGCCAATCGAAGCATACCGTGCTACAGCCAGTTCCCTCTTGTCCCGTGCTTTTTTACCGGGAATTACGGTATGTAATAACCGTTTAATGGGACGATAAATGTCGTTCACAAAAATTGCCGCCGTGGCGTTAATTAATGTATCAACGGTGCTCATGAGTGCGGCTGTTAACGCGGCCATGATAAACCCGAATACTCCCGGACTGGCAACGATATTCGCAACGACGACAAAGATCTGATCGGGTGACGTATTCGGGCTGACTATATCCGGGCTGACCACCGAAATGGCCTTCCCGATCCAACCGGCGTTTCCCACGACGATGGCGGAAATGGGAAGCACAAAGAGGATATTTACCGCCGCGGCCTTCCGGCCTTCGTTCACGCTCTTACAGGCCATGAACCGCATGATCAATCCCTGGTTCATGAACAGAAAACCGATCGAACCGGCAACGGCGTCTTGCCAGAATATGCCAACGAAATTGAAGTCGGGCGGTTTATTGAAATCCGCCAATGGCAACCTCCATTCCGTCGGTAAATAACTCCAAAATTTTTCAAATCCACCGAGATAGGACACTCCCAGAAAGAACAACATCAATCCGGCGAACAACAGAATAAAGCCCTGCAATAAGTCGGTAAATATAACCGCTGTCTGACCCCCGAAAGTAATGTAAATCCCGGTAATAATGGCGATGACAATGATGGCGCGCATCAGAGTAACGTCGACTTGCGCGCCAAACAGCGAAAAAGCTTCCGGCAGCAAGGGAATAACGGCTTTCCCCAATGTTAAAAATCCGATCCCGATGTAACCGATCATATAGAACATTAACAAAACCGTAGCCAGGAACCGTGCCGAAGGACTAAACCGTTTTTCAAAGTATTCCGGTATGGATTCAACTTTGGAATAAACGATAATCGGCAGCCATCCGAACATGAAAAAGGGCACGAAGAACCAATCATTCATGTAGGTCATGGAAGAGGAAATACCGTGTTCAAACCCCTTCGCGGAATATTTCACGAAACTGTGGCTGCCAACACCGGTCGCCACGATTGACATGGTAATCAACCACCAGGAAAACCGGCGTCCGCCAAAAAAGAAATCCGTTGTACTTTTTGTATACCGGCCAAAATAACTTCCGAATAACATGACGCCTATAAAATAGACGACCATTACTACCCAATCAGTTGACGTACCGATACTGTGGAAAGTGTCCATCGTCTATTTAAAAGCCAGAAATATTAACCCGGCGTGAATCGCCATGTACCAACCGAAACCAAAGTATAGCACCCACAACCATTTGCGATGCCGCTTGAGGTGTGGTTTCAGGGCGCCCGCTCTGCGAATGATGATAATTCCCAGGAAAAAGAACAAACCACCCACTCCGTACAGGTAAATATATGGAAGCCAGGAATGGGTGAATAATGACATTTAATTAACGAATATCTTTACGTATCTGATTAAAATGCGGTTTTAACAAATCAAACGTTTCCTGCAATCCCTGCACCTGAACCTTGGTATGACCCAGTACGGGCATAAAATTGGTGTCTCCTACCCAACGTGGGACTAAATGAAAATGGATGTGCTCTTCGATACCGGCGCCGCCAGCGGTGCCGATGTTGGCTCCGAAATTAAACCCCTGGGCTTGCAGTGTCTGTTTCAGAATTCCCATGGATACATCTGCCAGTGTCATGATTTCCTGTAACGTTTCCCGGCTCAGTTCATGTGTACTATCGGTGTGCATGTAAGGAGTAATCATTAAATGTCCGTTATTATACGGATATAAATTCATGAGAACAAATGCATTCTTACCCCTGAACAGCACCAAATTTTCCCGATCCCGGTCCTCACTCGACTTTTCGCAGAAAATGCATCCTTCATCTTTTTTTTCCTGGCGGATGTATTCCATTCGCCAGGGCGCCCAAAGCTTCTTCATAACAACCGGTGAATGGTTAAGATGATAAACAGGTGGTGGCCGCCACTCCCGATGCCCTGAATGATTTGTCGTGGAATCAATGTTTTATTATCCCCTCGAATGGTGCCACCGGGTTGAAGTGCGGATTTCTCAAATTCATCGGTTTCACTGATTATCTTACGTTCAATCAATCAAATCCGGATAATCAACAACTTATTCTTCTTCTTTCTTCTTGCTGGCCGCGATAACCTTCTTTTCCAGTTCCTTGGGCAGGTTTTCGTAATGACTGAATTCTTCCGTATGTATTCCCCGGCCACCGGTCAATGATCGAATCGTGGTGGCATAATTATACAATTCCGACTGGGGCACTTGGGCTTTAATAATTTGGAAATTCCCGTCCGTATCCATACCCATAATTTTTCCCCGCCGACCGGAAATATCGCCCATTACATCACCCATATATTCTTCGGGAACTTTGACCTGGATGTTGTAGATCGGCTCCAGAAGAATCGGACGAGCGGAGAGGAAAGCTTCTTTAAAAGCTTCTTTCCCGGCAATCTGGAACGCGATGTCTTTGGAATCCACCGGATGTTGTTTCCCATCGTAAAAATCCACTTTCAGGTCAACCACATGATACCCGGCCAACACACCTTCTTCGCAGGCGGCCATAACACCTTTTTCCACCGATGGCACAAACACGCGATCCACATTCTGACCGTGCAGGGAATCCGTAAACTCAACCCCCGTTCCCCGGGGTTTGGGCTCGATCCGCATCCATACTTCAGCAAATTGCCCGGCGCCGCCGGATTGTTTTTTATGCCGGTATTTGGATTCGCCCTTGGTAGTTATGGTTTCACGATATGGAATCTTGGGCTCTATTAATTCTATATCCACGTTGAAAATACGTTTTAAACGCTGAATCGAAACCTGTAGATGCAATTCTCCCTGACCGGAGATAATGGTTTGCCGAATCTCACTATCAACCCGATATTTAAAGGTTGGGTCTTCCTCGTGGAGCATCGCCAGTCCGATCGCTACTTTCTCTTCGTCACCTTTGGATTTAATCTTCAGAGCCGCGTTAATATTCGAATTCGGATATTCCGTTGCCGGCATGACAACTTTAAACTTGGGATCACATAGCGTATCACCGCTATGGGTATTCTTCAATTTAACAACAGCGCCAATATCTCCGGCATGCAGGACTCCCACGTTAGTTCGATTTTTTCCGCACAAAACGAACAATTGTCCGAACCGTTCGGAGTTTCCGCGGGTGGTATTGTAAAGATCCATTCCGGTAGTAACCTTACCGGAATAAATACGGAAAAACGATAGTTCACCGACGTGCGCTTCACTGACAATCTTAAAAACCTGGCAAACCGTGGCCGGATTATCCAGAGTTACCTCCACTTCTTTGTCCGTCGCGGCATCCGAGGCCTTTACTTGGGACCGGTCTACGGGCGAAGATCCGAATTTGGCGATAAAATCCATTAACCGTGCTACTCCCACATTGCTGGTAGCCGATGTACAAAAGAGTGGAATAAACGATTCATTCTGTACCGCCGCATGGATCCCGGCCCGCATATCCTCTTCGGACAATCCTCCTTCTTCAAAAAACTTTTCCAGTAAGGAATCATCGGACTCGGCCACGTACTCAATCAATTCTTCGTGCAACTGCTCCACGCGCTCTTTCCACTCACCTTCAGCCGGGGATTCGGTGTACTTACCGCTCCCGTCGGTTTGATACACGATCATCTCGCTGCGCAAAACATCGACGACCTGATTGAAAGCCGGGCCGGGATTTACCGGTAATTGCATGGGAAACACATTCCTCCCGAATCGCTCCCGTGCTTTTTCCAGGATCTCCTCAAACTTGGTGTGCTCCCGATCGAGTCCATTGACAACCAGAATCTTCGGGATTCCAAGTTTGGTTGCCTGATCCCACATCTGTTCGGTGCCAACCTCAATTCCCTGCGTCGCGTGAATGACAATTACCGCCAAATCAACAACAGCCAGGGCCCCCAGCGCTTCACCGATAAAATCGGAATAGCCGGGAGTATCAATCAGATTAAATTTTTTATCCTTCCACTCCACGTACATGGGTGTTGCGTGGATGGAAATCTGGCGTTCCTGTTCATCGGCATGGTAGTCCGAGACCGTGTTCCCCGCTTCAATGGTTCCGATACGGTTAATAATGCCTCCGCAAACCAGCATTGCTTCACTCAGGATCGTTTTCCCACTGGCGCCATGGCCTACGATCGCAAAATTTCGTATATCCGCTGAATGATATTCTTTCATTACGATTCCCTTTTACATATTCTTAATCATCGGTTTGTAAGGATAAAATTCGATACACATTTACTATGACTATTTGTGAAAAACAGGCGTGATTGTAATGAACCCCCGGCTTGCGAAGCAAGGTTTTTAAGTCACTTCCTCATTAAATAATGAGGCCTGTACCTCATCTATATAGGCCCTTAACGCCGGAACTATATATATTCCCGCCAAATCCATAGTCGCGAATCCCCGGGCCAGTATTCGTAATCGCTGTTCAATCGGCTTAACCTTGTTCACCACAATTACCTTTTCGTTATTAACGATACAGGGGCCTCCCTGAAAATCGCCTTTACCGTGGATGATCTTTACCCCCACCCGGTCGGCCAGCTCCTCAAAAAACTCCATTAACTTTTCCGGTTTTACTGGTTTCATGAGGAAAAGAAATAATTACAATAATTCCTGCCGGTTTTCACGTTTGAGCCAATCCACCAACACCCGGACCTCTTCGACCCGGTCGCGGGGAATTACCAGGGTGGCGTCTTCGGTATTAACCACCACAATGTTATCGAGTCCCATTACCGCCGTAAAACGTCCATTCGATTGCACGAAATTGTTCTCCCCATCCAAAACCACACCTTCGCCTTTCACGACATTTCCCCCCTTCTTTTTCGGGGCTCGATCATACACGGCGTTCCAGGATCCCAAATCGCTCCACTCAAAGGTCGCTTTAATTACATAAACATCTCTTTTCACCTTCTCCATCAAACCATAATCAATGGAGACCGGGTAAATTTCTTCCCAGACATCGGTAAAGGAACGATTCTCCCTGATCCGTTCCCCAATGGTCATTAAATGTTCGTACAATTCCGGCATGTGCGCTTTCAATTCCTTGAAAAGAGAACTCACTTTCCAAATAAAAATGCCCGAATTCCACAGGAAATCCCCGCTTTGCAAAAACCGTTTCGCTACGGATAAATGAGGCTTCTCGGCAAAGGTTCGTACACGATAGGCTTCGAAATGATCTTCCTCGCTTTCACTCTCATACTGAATGTACCCATATCCGGTAGCGGGATACGTGGGGGTGATGCCGATGGTCACCAGGGTATTGTTTTTCTTCGCCAGATGATTGGCGGTACTGATCGCCCGGGCAAATTTCCGGTGACCAATAATCAAATGATCCGCCGGGAAAACGCTCATTACGGCATCTTCCTTTAACGCGGCAATGTACAGGGCCGCTAATCCGATACAGGGCGCGGTATTTTTCCCGCTGGGCTCCACAATAATATTTCCCGGTTTTACGCCCTTGATCTCGGCCTGAATGAGCGGTGCCAGATCCTGCCGGGTTACAATAAAAAGATCATTTATAAATTTTAGTTTCAACAGGCGATCCACCGTCATCTGCAACATCGACTTTTTGCCAATAATCTTGAGTAATTGCTTGGGTCGGGCATTACGACTATACGGCCAAAAGCGGGTTCCGCTTCCACCGGCCATAATTACGGCATACATCTATTTGAACTCCTTTATTAATATGGGCGCCAGTTCGATTTCCCAGTTTGCCCGGATTTCAA
>JAADGP010000051.1 GCA_013152315.1 FCB group bacterium | reverse complement strand
CTGCCGTTGTGAACATCGTGGCAGGAGGAACATTCCAATTTACCACTTACCAGCATATCGTCATTAATTGTGCCTCCCAACCCGCTGTTTGCCGAAGTGGGATCATACAGGTCGCCATCGGTGGAGGCCAGAGAAGCATCGTAGGTGAAGGAAACGGGATGATCGTTTGAGAGGTCCGTCCCTAACTTGTCATTTCCGGAGGTATAGGTGCTACCGTTTGTTTTGCCGCTGAAGTTATCAATGGCCACGGTGCCGTCATGACAGCTTAAACACAGTTTGGAAACACCGGAGGGTTGACCTACGGTTGCATCGAGCGTTAATGAAGAATAAGGAGTAAAGGTTGAGGAAGTCACCTGGTGGTTCCACAGGGGAGAATTGGTTACCGTCATGTCTGCCTTGTGTGGAATGTGACAGGTTATACAGATTTCCCCCCGGGGGTTCCAGGTTTCGGAACTAAAATCGTGTGCGGAGCCACTAATGGTTTGAGACAGGATAAAACCATTTACCAACAAAAGGCTGATTATAGATGTGAATAATTTATTATAGGTATTCATCGCTAACCTTCTTTCTGTATTTTTAAAGTAATTCATCATTTCGTTAATATTTACTACAATAATTGTACCAAAGACCAATTATCCAAAATTGAAATCATTAGTCAGATGATTTGGGCAAACCTGCATTTTTCATCAGAACCGGGATTCCATTCCCATAATATTTACGTCTAACCTGAAAATTGTTTCCAAGGAAATTTCATATTATCCTTCATAAGCCCTTTATTTATAAGCATCTTCATTCTTTCAAAGCGCCCCATTATGAGAAATCCGGGCCATGCCCGGTTTGGGACCGATTGTGCCATTTAAAATCAGCGGCAAATAACAAACATGAATAGTTCATAGTATTATAGATTTGTAATATACTACATGACAGTAAGGTATGATCCGGATCACACGATTATGACTTTAAATAATTGTTTATATTCAAGGTGAAATAAAGATGCGTTATAATCCTCATTGGCGTGTGGAATATTACACATATCATTATAAGTTGAGTAACAATTAAATGTCTTACTGACCCGTTTTTTCAAAGCCGTAAAAGGAAAGAGAAATAAACTATCCCGAAATTTCAGGTCGAGGATATAATCAGTAAAGAGATGGTAATATGTTTGTCCATATCAAAATTGATCGGTTTGGGATTTACCTTAATTTCAACTTTTTTTTGAAATATAAAAAAAGAATCCCCGGCAGGTTATCACCGGGGATTCTTAGTGTAGTAAAAGTTTAGAGATTATTATTTATTGTGACAGGTTAAGCACAGGGCACTGGAAGTATTGGATTTAACAAGGAGTTTGCTGAGCCCACTGCCATTGTGAACGTCATGGCAGGAGGAACATTCCAGCTTATTGCTTACCAGCATATCGGCTGCAATTGTACCGCCCAGTCCGCTGTTTTGTGTAGTTGGATCGAATAATTCGCCGTCGTCCGATGCAAGCGTGGCATCATAGGTAAAAGAAACGGGATGATCGTTTGCAAGATTCGTTCCGAGTGAAAGTGAATCGGCAATGTTTGTTGCTCCGCCAGTATTTCCGCCAAAGTTATCCAATGCAACAGATCCGTCGTGACAACTTAAACACAGTTTGGAAATTCCATTGGGTTGACCTAAAGTAGCATCAAGTGACACACTATTGGAATACAAAGTGAACGTTGATGATGTAACCTGGTGATTCCATAGGGGCGAATCAGAGACCGAAACGTCGGCGTTATGCGGTGTATGGCAGGTCACACAGATTTCGCCGGTACTGTTCCAACTTGCACTGCTGAAATCATGAGCGGAACCGGTAATCGTTCCTGCCCCAAATGAAACCCCCATCATCAAAATGATGCTGGTGGCAAGTGCGAATAACTTTTTATTAGTACTCATCTTTTTCCTTCTTTCTATATTAATGTTGGACATGTTTTTCAAGTTTTTCATTTCGCTTTATCAGGAGCAACAACCGTGCCAAATGTACTAGATACGAGTATGATCATCTCTTTGTTTTAAAAAGGTAGGGCTCAAAGTGAATTTAAAGCAAGAATAATTTAATTGTGCCTCTCCTCGGAAAAAACGAGGGGAAAAACATCCTGATGGGTGTTGGTAATCGCATGAACCCAAATTATAATTGTTTACCGGCATGTCTTGGATCACATGAATTTGCATAGCAGTGGGCAAAAAAGAGATAAGGGGAATAAAACTGTGTAATAACCCACACGATATGAGGAATAATCCGCATTCATTACAAGAGAGAATGTTTTTTCATTTTGTAGCGTATCTGGTCGCGGGTGAGGTCCAGGAGTTTCGCGGCCTGCGATTGATTCCCGTTGGTAGTGTCCAGCGCCCATTGAACCAATAGCTTTTCCACGTCGGCAAAAGTTTTTCCCTCGAAGAACGAAGCCGGAGTCTCTTTCTGTGATTGTCCCCGGATTTCCTCGTCGCCGCTTTCCTCGAAATATTCGCGTATATATTGGGGGAAATGCCAAGTTTCAATGATAGTCGGGTTTTCCAACAGAAAAATACGTTCAATGGTGTTTTTCAATTCCCGGACATTACCGGGCCAGTGATATTTATGGATAAGGTTGGACGCGAATTTGGAAATGCCCTGGACGTGATAGTTGAACTCGGCGTTGAATAATTCTATAAAACGCTCCACCAACAGGGGAATGTCCTCTTTCCTTTCCCGCAAGGGTGGTAACGTAAGGGAAATAACGTTCAGGCGGTAGAAGAGGTCTTCGCGGAAATTGCCGGAGCGCATTTCTTCCCGCAGATCACGGTTAGTGGAAGCGATAATACGAACATTTACGGATAATTCACGTGTCCCTCCCACACGGTAAAAGGTTTGGGTATCAATAAAGCGCAGCAGTTTTGCCTGAAAACCGATGGGAATTTCACCGATTTCGTCCAGGTACACCGTACCGCCATCCGCCAATTCGACCTGACCGAATTTTCTTGTTTTGGCGTCGGTAAAGGCCCCCTTTTCATACCCGAATAGTTCGCTCTCAAGGAGATTTTCGGTAAGGGAGGCACAATTAACGATAATGAAGGGTTTGTCCTTACGGGGACTGTGTTCGTGTATGACCCGGGCCAAGGTATCTTTTCCGGTTCCGGTTTCACCCAAGAGTAAAATAGTTCCGGACTCTGTTCCGGCGAGTTTCTGGGCGGTTTCCACAATCTCCTGCATCTTGGGGGATTTGCTTATATAGGACCCGAGTTGGAAGATTTTTTCCTCGCGCTCTTTCAGGATATTGATTTCCTGGGAGCGTTTCCGTTCTTTAAGAGCGCGATGAATCAAAACCGTGATTTCGTCGAAATTCACCGGTTTGTTCAGGTATTCAAAGGCGCCCAGTCTGAGCGCTTCAATCGCGATATCCTGGGTGCCGTAAGCGGTCATAAAGAAAAATATGGTGTGCTCTTTAATCGGCTGTAATTTTTGCAATATCTCAATACCGGAAATGTCGGGCAGGCGGTAGTCAACGAACAGGATATCGGGTGGATCGTTAAGGGCCTTTTCAATTCCTTCCTCACCGAATTCAAATATCAGCGTGTTGAATTTGAGTTTTTTTAAATGTTCACTTAAAGACCAGGCGACCAGTTTCTCATCTTCAATAATAATGGCTTGAAGAGTCATGGATACTTCTCCCCGTTTTTAATACTGTTGATTAATTGGTAATTCAATCGTGAATTGTGTCCAATGACCCGGTTCACTCAAAACACTGATGGTCCCATTGTGCTGGTCAATAATCGATTGGGTTAGAGAAAGACCCAACCCAGTCCCTTTGTGTTTTGTGGTATAGAAAGGTTTGAAGATTTTGGACTGTTGTTCGTGGGATATTCCATTGCCGTTATCGAAGAAAGATATTCGCACCTGGCCGTTTTTTTCGTCGAATTCGGTGGAAATTTGGATAACCGCGTTATTTTTACGCGAACAGGCTTGAAAGGCATTTAACAACAGGTTAACAAACGCCTGTTTCAGTAATTCGCTATCGCCCTGAACCGTTGGGCAGGCCGGACTATAGGACTCGATCAATGAAATTTGCTTTTTACTTAACTGATCACGGTAAAGGCTTACTGCTTGTTGCAGAACTTTTTCGATTTCGAGCGCTGAAAATTTGGGTGTGCGAGGTCGAGCGAAATTCATCAGGTCGTGAATGGTTTTAATAACGCGATCAATCTGGGAATGGATCTCCTTAAATATCGGTTTTTCTTTTAAATCCTTGTTTTGATCCAGGATGATTTCCAGGGCGTTATGGATTCCGGAAATGGGGTTCTTTATTTCATGGGCCACGCTGGCTGCCAGTTCACCGATGCTTGCCAATTGTCCCGCCCGGTCGATCTGCTCACGGTGCGCCCGGTCCAAATCCATACGCGTCTGTTTCAATTTTTCAGCCATGGCGTTTATGCTTTGGGCCAGTTGATTTAATTCACCGCGCGTGTTTAAATGTATCCGGGTATCAAGATTGCCCTCCTGAATGGATTTAATCCCTTCCCGGATCTTGTTAAAAGGAGCCTGGAAGAAATAATTATGACCGATCAGAATGATTGCCGCGAAAAACAACATGAAAAAGATGAAACTGGCAAAATCATAGAGGATCAGCATCCGCTCGATTTTCTTTTCTATCTGGTTGCTGATCTGGAATTCAAAATAACCCAGGTGCACCTTATCGCTGCCATGACATTTATAACAACGGGGCGAATTGTGTATTCCGGAAATAACTTTCAGAGCCGGCGGGGAGTCAATCGTGGTGTAAATGAAGGCATCTTTGGAAGCGGAATGGAGAGAGGTGTCGTTCACCGCTTCGGGAATCTTTATCCTGGTTCCGACTTGGACGGTATCCGAGCTGAAGACAACATCGCCGGAATCGTCCAGGACCCGAATGAAGTTCACCTCCTTGCTCAATTCAAATTCCTCTAAAAACAATTGAAAATGATCGGGGAAATGGTGACGCATATTGTGTTCAATCTGGTATAATAATATCGACGATAACGGCTTCGTCAATTCGGTCATGTAGTGATGGAAATAATTTTGTCGTAGTTTGTTGACAAAGATCATAACCGAAGATCCGATGATTAGCACTCCAAACAGAGAAATCAGTATGATTTTGGTCCGCCAGCGCATACGGTTTAAAATTGTGCTCATGCGGTTCATGTCTCCATAATTTTTATTCCGGGATCCTTATTTGACCGGATTTACGAAATATTTGGTTAAAACTTTTCCGATATTCATCGAGGGCGTCATCTTTTTGTCCCAATTGTTCCAATACGCGACCCCGCCAATAATGAACGCGGTACATTTCCGGGATCGTCCGCACCAGATTCAAATGGTAAAGCGCCGAATCCGGTTGATCCTGGTAAAAGGCTGTTATTCCCAGGCCTAAATGGCCGTAATCTTTCATATTAGAGTCACTGAGCAGCGTTTTGAATTGGATTTTAGCGGCCGGATAATCCTTTTGTTGAATTTTTATTACTCCCAATAAAAAATGACCGGTCGGCGATAGTGAATCAAGGACCGCTAACTGTTTTTCGGCCATATCAAATTTTCTTTTTCGGTATAATCTGCGCGCCAGTCCTTCTTTTCGCTCCTGGAGTTTATCTTCCGGTCGGACAGTGACCACTTTTTTAACCGGAAACTGTACGGGATAATACCGACCCAAACTGGCTTTTAATTTGTAGAGGAGAGCCGGGGAGTAACCGGGAAGGTAATCCACGATTTTCCAATCCCTGGAAATGATAAAGATTGTGGGCTGGACGCGGATGCCAAAAGCTTGGTAAAGATCAAAGTTCGGATCCGCGATAACCGGCCAGGGGTGGGATAAGCTATCCTGGTAACGATCGGAGGCTCCGCTGATAACTTCCCAGACCGGAATGCTGTCCTTTAAAATCGTTTGATACAAAACGGAAAATTCTTTTTCCAGACGGGTTGAGAAAAATTGATTATTCCTGGTAAAGATACAAACGCCGACTTTCCAGGAGTCGTTGTTTAAAATCGCCGGGTTTGTTTGAAGTAATTGTCGCAGGGTGTCCGGCAGAGGATCGTTAAGCTTGAATTTGCGTCCGGTTGTCGGTTCTTTCGTTGGGGTCGCGGAAAGATTGCCGGTGAAACCTAGCGCCAGGGAAGTGGAAAATAATCCGGTAACTATCATCTTGGTGAGTATTCCCGGTCTTGTAAAAGAAACAAGTCTGTGTTTCCTTGTGATCACCGTTTGTATTCTTTTAACTTGTGACAACCCGGGCTGCAACTGCCGCCGTTTTCAGCGGCCACATAATTTATGGGTAATTGCCACCGACCGAAGGGGACGGTATCCCGAATATGGAAGGGGTGATTGGAAGCGTGCGTCTGGTGGCATGCCCGACAGGTCCTTCCCTTTTTACGATTGACGTGGAGATAATGCAGGTTCCGGGATCCGTCACGGAAATTGGTCAGTTTCGTGGTGTTTTTATCAAGGACATTGGTTTCGGGATGGCATTGAAAGCAGAGTTGGTATTTATCGATATTGAAAGGGCTGTAAAACTCGGGAGGATAATAGTAACGCAATAAGCGAATATTTACGGAACCGTGGGGATTATGGCAACCGGAACAGTCCTTGTCCCGGATCGGACCGTGCCAGTCGGTGTTTTTTTCCAGGAATTTTTTCATGCTTGGAAGCATAACCCGGCCGAATTTCATGGGTTTGTCATGGCAACCAAGGCATAGATCGAAGGTTTCCTGTTTCAGGTTGTACTGATAGTCCGATCCATGGGGAAGATGGCAGTTCAAGCAGGTCTTATCTTCCTTTAATGCCTTATGTTGCGAGGGGACGTTTTCGGAGATGTCCTCAATGTCTCCATGGCAGGAGAAGCAAAGTTCCGGGGCCTCATCCGTTAGTTGATAGGGATTCGGATTCATGGGGATCGTGGCAATTAACACATGATTCTTCCACCGGGTCGTGAACCTGGCTGTAATTATTTATTTCTTCCTGCTTGATAGTATGGCAATCGTAGCAGAGATCGTTGGTTTCCTTGAACACCAGTAATGAATTCTTCATGTTCCCATGACCTTGATGGCACACCTCGCAGGCTCCCACGGCTACCGGTCCGTGGACGTAAGGCATATTCTTGGTCCCGGTGTCATGGCATTGCACACAGATCGTACTGACGGTCTTTTCCTTTAGCAGGTAAGGTGAATCGCTTTGATGGGGGTTATGACAGGAAAGACACATTCCCTCCGCCACCGGTTTGTGAAGGTCGGGATTTTCAAGGTCTATGTCGTGACAGGTGGTGCAGACGTCGACGACGTCCTTTTCCGTCAGAACAAAATCAGCGCCCCGGGCTTTGGGGTGTTTCTTATTTTTTTGTTCATGACAGGCCTGGCAATCTTCCTCTTCCACGGGAACATGCACCAAATTCTTTTGGTTGATATCGGCGTGACAGTCCGAAGTAATACAGGTTTGTGCCCTTCCCGGGGACAGGATGAGGAAGATTCCCGTTAAAATCAACCAGATTGGCTTATTCTTCATCAGGGCTCCTAATAAGTTTTGGGGTTATGATTTCTTCCATGGCACAGTAAATAACATTTGCCCGAATCAGTTCCATCATCAATATATTCCAGTCGGCCGCTGCTGCTGGCGGATACGTAATCGGTATTAAAATTGATTAAATGGGTGTTGGTTACGGAGCCGTGGGGATCATGACAGGTGGTGCATGCCGCTTTTACCCGGCCGCCCATCATGCCGCCCGAACCGGTGTGCCGGCTGTGGATCGTTCGGCTGACGTTGCTGTTGCTGTTGAGAATTACGTTACGGTCATGACATTGATAGCAAAGGGCATAGATGCTTTCGGATTCGTCATTATAGTCTTCAAAAACCTGCCGTTTTCGCAACAACGGAGCATAATTTGACCCGTGGGGGCCGACAATGCCGCCCACAACATCGGCTTCATCATTGTTGTGGCAATCGGTACAATA
Source organism: FCB group bacterium (assembly GCA_013152315.1). Lineage (GTDB taxonomy): Bacteria > Fidelibacterota > Marinisomatia > Marinisomatales > JAADGP01 > JAADGP01. The sequence goes on along the minus strand of JAADGP010000051.1, from coordinate 413 downwards.
AATAATGGAGTTCACATCCAAAGGCGAAATCAGGCTGGGAACACTTGAGTTTTTCCCCAGGGCAAAAACGGGGTGATACGATGGGTTGATTTCGGCGAATTCAATCCGGATATTATTCTGGGCGTCGTACCGCGGTACATATGTCGGGATGGACGGTATATTATTTTCATGACATTTCAGACAAACTTCATATTCATACTGGGCAGGAGAGACGGTGGCGCCGTCCTTGTCGATTCCGGTAACTCCCTGAAGCGCTCCCGGCACATTCGGAGGATCGGCCGATACACCGGTTGTTTGATGAGGGTTGTGACAGTCGCTACACTCCACGTGGACGGACATGGTTTGCGGATCTTCCACGGGGGTGTGAATATTGCTGAAGTCCATGACCGGATGGAGCGACGGTTTCAGCAACA
>JAADGP010000059.1 GCA_013152315.1 FCB group bacterium | reverse complement strand
TAAACTGAATGCTTTGTTACAAATTAAGATGTAAAAGTGTTGCCGCGGATTTACGCGGATGGTACTGGGATTTTACCACGAAGGGCACGAAGGATCCGGTTTTTGGGGAGAGCAATGTAGAAATCCCCTCTTGAGAGGGGTGGCTCTCGCACTAGGCGGGAGACGGGGCCTGTCAGGCGTAGCGCAGCATAGCCTGATGTGTGCCGGGCATTTGCTTTTTTCACCAGCGTTTTTATTAACAATTGAAATTACCGAATGAAAAATATCGGGGTTGAAATATTTCACTTAATCCGGCTTTAAATTCGTATTGTAACGTTTATACATCGGATTATTGCAATTAGTGGAATGCGGATTAAAAAACAATAATGAATACCGAATGGATAGCTCCTTACATACCCCTCTCCGACTGCGTCGGTGGTCCCCTCTCCAGAGGGGATTTCCAGGACCTCGATTCCCTGGGAATTTACTTTTTAGGTCCGGCAATAAAGGCGTGTTAGGTAACTGTTCGGTTTTCCTTTATTCACTTGTTACGTTTCCCCGACAGTCGCTGCGCTCCGACACGTTTCACTTTTTACGATTTCATCAAAAATAATAATCGCTTTGTTTCATGTGATTTGTTATTTGGAGTAAATTCAGTGCATAATTAAACCTTCGGGGCGGGGTGGAAGTCCCCACCGGCGGTGAAAGCCCGCGACTCCCATACTATGGGACTGAACCTGTGAAATCCAGGTGCCGACGGTAAAAGTCCGGATGAGAGAAGGTAAGGGAATGCTGTGCCCCGAAGGCAATTCGGGGTTTTTTTATGGATAATAGGCAGTTTATGCGGCGGGCCATCGATCTTGCCCGCCAGGGCAGCGGAAACGTGAGCCCGAATCCCTTAGTGGGGGCGGTGCTTGTGAAGGACGGCCGGATAATTGGTGAAGGGTATCATCAGCAGTTTGGCGGTCCCCATGCCGAGGTTCATGCCATCCGCAACGCCCGGGAATCGACCGTGGGCGCCACGTTGTATGTCAATCTGGAGCCCTGTTCCATCACGGGTAAAACACCCCCCTGTACGGAAGCAATTATCAAAGCCGGAATATCGCGGGTGGTAGTGGCGATGAAGGATCCGAATCCAAAGGTAAACGGCGCCGGAATAGCCACATTGCAAAAGCACGGTATTGAAGTTGTGCTGGGTGAGGGGGAAAAAGAGGCCTACCACCTTAACCGGTTTTTCATCACGCACATGATTCTCCACCGGCCGTTTGTGACGTTGAAAATGGCGTTAACGCTCGACGGATGGTTGGCGGAGACTTCCGGTAAATCGAAATGGATTACGAATGACCTGTCCCGCCAATGGGTGCACGAAAAACGTTCCGGGTATGATGCCGTCCTGGTGGGCGTGGGTACGGTTATCCGGGATGATCCATCGCTGACGGCTCACGGACAGGGGAAAGATCCCTGGCGGATCATTATCGATCCGGAAGCGAAAACACCCTCCCACGCGAAGATAGTGCGGTCAAACCGGGATGAGAAAACGTGGATTATTTGCAGGCAGGACCGCGGCGATCACCTGCCGGTGAAAATATCCCCGATTTTGTCTGCGGACCCCGAAGAGAATGTAAGAACTTTACTGGCACATTTGGATGCCGCGGGAATTACTTCCCTGTGGGTCGAAGGCGGCGCCCGGACTTTCTCCCATTTCCTGAATACCGGCTGTATTGATGAAATTCATATTTTCTATGCTCCGAAACTACTGGGCTCCGGTTTAAGCCCGTTTCAGGGAAACTGGCCCGTCCAACAGGATTGGCCGCTGCAACTCACGCGGGTGGAGGTTTTCGGCGACGATGTCCTGCACAGCTATGTTTGGGGTGAATGATGTTTACCGGACTTATTGAGGAGCAGGGAAAAATCACCGCGGTCAGAAAGAACTCCGCCGGAGTGCAACTGGAAATTCAATGTTCCCGGATTCCCAAGGATTTGAAAATAGATGACAGTGTGGCGGTTTCGGGCGTTTGTCTGACCGCCACTTCGGTGGCGCCCGATCGTTTCCGGGTCCAGGCCGTACCGGAAACGATTCGGCGTACGACCGTTGGAAACTGGAAAAATGGAACGCGCGTAAATCTGGAACGGGCCTGCACTCCGGAAACGCGTTTGGGTGGGCATTTGGTCCAGGGACATGTCGATGGAGTGGTGACACTGAGAACAATTAAAAAAATCGGGGCCGGCGCTGAGTGGCAACTTAAAATACCGGAACAATTAACTCGCTATTGTGTGGAGAAGGGATCCGTCGCGCTGGAGGGAGTGAGCCTGACCATTGCCGATATAACGGCGGACCTGCTGAAGATTGCCTTAATTCCCCACACCCTTGAAGTAACGAATCTGGGGACGAAGAAAGTAGGAGACAGGTTAAATATGGAAGTGGATATTCTGGCGAAATATGTCGAAAAATTGATTACGGCCGGAACCCGGCCGATCAGGTATGAATACCTGAAAAATTTGGGATATGATCATGAGTGATAAACTGTTCGCGACGATTGAAGAAGCGATCGATGATTTGCGGAAGGGCCGCATGGTGATCGTGGTCGACGATCCCGACCGGGAGAATGAAGGGGACTTAATCATGCCTGCGCAAACGGTCACGCCGGAGACGGTGAATTTTATGGTAAAACACGGTCGGGGATTGTTGTGCGTGGCCGTAACCGGATCGCTGGCTGAAAAGCTGCAATTGGAACCCATGTCCAGAAGAAACACGGCCCTGCACCAGACGGCCTTCACTGTAAGCATCGATGCCGTGCGTAACACAACCACGGGAATTTCGGCTTTCGACCGCTACACAACGATTCGGATGCTGGCCGATCCGAGTGCTTCTCCCGATGATTTCGCACGTCCGGGGCATGTATTTCCCATTGTTGCGAAGGACGGTGGCGTTTTACGGCGCGCCGGACATACGGAAGCGGCCGTGGACCTGGCGGATCTGGCGGGCTTTGCTCCCGTAGGTGTACTGTGTGAAGTCATGGCTTCCGATGGATCAATGGCCCGGATGCCCCAATTGGTGGAATTGGCTCGAAAATTTGATCTGAAAATGATTACGATTGCCGATCTTATTAACTATCGCAAGAAAAGCGAAAAACTTGTTCATCCCCTGGAGACAATTAATTTCCCGACCCAATATGGTGATTTCCTTCTTCATATCTATGAGACGAAATACGAAAATCTTTTTCACCTGGCGCTCACTTTGGGAAAGGTGGACGATGGTCAACCGGTAATGGTGCGAATCCATTCGGAGTGTTTAACCGGAGACGTTTTCGGCTCTCTCCGTTGTGATTGCGGAGCCCAGTTGGACAAGTCCCTGAAAATGATTGGTGAAGAGGGGAAGGGGGTCTTGCTTTACCTGCGCCAGGAAGGTCGTGGGATCGGATTGAAACACAAAATTCAAGCCTATGCTCTTCAGGACCAGGGGTATGACACGGTTGAGGCCAATGAGAAACTGGGCTTTGCCCCGGATTTGAGGGATTATGGAATCGGAGCCCAAATATTATCCGGGCTGGGACTGACAAAGCTCCGGGTGCTGACAAATAATCCCAAAAAATTAGTGGGTCTGAGCGGACACGGACTGGAGATCGTGGAGCGTGTACCGATTCTGATTCAACCGAACGAATGGAATAAAAAATATCTGAAAACAAAGAAGGAAAAAATGGGACACCTGATCCCCGTCGATTAGGCGCAGGTGATTATTTCACACCATTTTCCGATTAATTAGTTAGAAGGGAAGGATACGACATGACAAAAATTATCGAAGGGAACCTGGATGCGTCCGGCAAGGAATTTGGGATTGTCGTGAGCCGGTTCAATTCGCTCATAACCGACAATTTATTGAGGGGAGCAATAGACTGTCTGAAGCGTCACGGTGCGGATGAAAAACGCATCACGGTTGTCTATGTACCCGGAGCGTTTGAAATATCTCCCGCGGCGCGCAAGCTTACCGCAAAAGAAAATATCGATGCGGTAATTTGTCTGGGAGCCGTGATACGTGGCGAGACTCCGCATTTCGATTTTGTCGCCGGAGAGGTATCAAAGGGATTGGGTCGATTGGCTTATGAGTCCGACAAAGCGGTATCGTTCGGTATTTTAACGACCGACAGCCTGGACCAGGCGCTTGAACGGGCCGGGTCGAAAGGCGGTAACAAAGGATGGGAAGCGGCGCTGGCGGTTTTGGAAATGGTATCGGTGTTGGGGGAAATTTAGATACTTATTAAGGAGGAGGTGCAGATTAATTGATGCGTGGAACGTGAAACGTGATGCGTGATTGTGTCGGAGCGTAGCGGACGTCGGGGGCGTAATGCCTTCTTATTCCCGTATTTCCTCCTTTTCGTGTCTTATGTTATTTAAACTTCGCCTTTAAGCGTCTTTTTTGAAGTTTCATTAAAAAGAATTTGGCAGATTGAGGCATGTGTTTGTATTATTGCTATTGAGATTAGGTCTCAATAAAGATAGAAGACGTCGCCGATTCTATTGAATCAATGCACATAAACGGTAAATAACCTTTTAATATGGGAGCAATACACATGCGGATTATCAATTTGATTAAGCCTGCCCTGGTTGGTCTTATTATTTTGATCAATACGGGCGTAAGCGACAATCGGTTTTACATATGGACATATGAATATAAAACCATGGAGCGGGGTGAAGTGGAATTGGAGAATTATGTAACCTTTTCATCCCCGGATATGGATTCGCTGGCCGGTAATACCAGCAGCAAATTCGAATATGAAATTGAAGTGGGCATGACGGACCGGTTCGATTTCGCGATTTACCAGGTTTTTGAGCAGTCACCATCGGATCCTTTACGGTATAAGGAATACAAATTGCGGGGACGATATCGGTTTGGTGAGAAGGGAAAATACTTTGTCGATCCTTTGCTTTACCTGGAATACAAGGGCAGACCCGATTTCTCCAAGCATGTTTGGGAGGGAAAATTGATCCTGGCCAAAGATATAGGTAATTGGAACATGGCCTTAAATCCGATCTTTGAAGTCGAAATTGACGAATCCGGACGTGAAAAGGAATACGCCTATACCGCGGGAACGAGTTACCGGATCACCGATTTATTTCGTCTTGGAATGGAAGTCAAGGGTAGTGAAAACGGACATTATATTGGCCCGGTAATAGCGCACGGCACAAAAAGTACCTGGGTAACATTTGGTGCCGGATTTGCCCTGTCTTCGATCAAGGCGGGGAAGCCGGAATTTATGTTGCGGATGCTCCTGGGGGTAAGCATTTGATTGAACCATAAATTTATTAACCGTGTGAAGTGTCCCCGTCGTAATTCCGCGAGACTACGGGAAAGGGCAATTAATTCATTTAAAATGAACTAATCAGGTTAAATTCACAACGGAAAATAATATGAATCGGAGAGATAGAATATGGTCTATAAAATAATGTTATTACTACACGTGTTGGCGGCAACAATCTGGGCGGGAGGCCACCTGATCCTGGCGATCGGTTATTTACCGCGCGCTTTGCGAGCGAAAGACAGCACGATCATCGAGCAATTCGAAGGACCGTATGAAAAACTGGGGATTCCCGCCTTGCTTATCCAGATAATAACCGGAGTCTGGTTGGCTTTTCACTATTTGCCGGATGTCGGTGACTGGTTTGGATTCAATAATCATCTTTCCGCCGGCATTACCCTTAAGTTCATTTTCCTGGGGCTTACCCTGGTATTGGCCCTGCATGCGCGATTGCGACTGATACCCAACGTGAATGAAAAAAACATGATTTATCTGGCGTGGCACATCATTTCCGTAACAATTCTGGCTCTGTTGTTTGTAATCGTCGGGGTCGGCATTCGGTTTGGCGGATACTTTTAACGAACGGTTGGTTCCCCAAATCGGTTGTGAAAATTCGGTAAAATTACCGTGGAACCATAACCGGATGTGAAAGTAGTTTGTTTCCATGTCGAAATTGGAAAAGGCCAGGGGTTTGAAGCGTGAAACGTGATGCGTGATGCGTGATATGTGGTGCATGATTGAAAATCCGTTAGTGGTAAAAACTGAAATATCCAACTTAGGTTAAAATAATAATTGATTACTGATCCAACGGCAATATTGGTTTACCTGCTGAGTTTAATTGCGGTTATTTACCGGTTGAACAGTATTCCCGGAATGGGAAAATGGTTTAAATATACACCACCCATTATTTGGGTCTATTTTTTACCGATGTTTTCCACAACCCTGGGAATCATTCCCGACGCATCCCCGCTTTACACCTGGGTGAAATTATATTTATTGCCGCCGGCTTTGATATTATTGTTGTTATCGGTCGATTTACCGACTTTGTTAAAATTGGGGCCCAAGGCGATCGGGACGATGCTTTTCGGTACCCTGGGAATTGTTGTGGGCGGGGTAGTGGCGATCGGATTATTAGGGAGATGGTTGCCTCCGGACGCCTGGCAGGGCATGGGGGCGTTATCCGGGAGTTGGATCGGCGGGTCCGCGAACATGGTCGCCGTCGGAACTTCCCTTGGCACCCGGGATGATTTGTTCGGAATCATGATTATTGTCGATACGGTAATTGGTTACGGATGGATGGGAGTCGTTATTTTCCTCTCGGCCTTTCAACACAAAATCGACCGATGGAATCGGGTCGACAGTTCCGGAATTTTCGAGTTGAATGCGCATATGGAGAAACAAAACAACAAACAGCAGAGGCCGCTTTCTTTTCCTGACCTGGTTTCCATGATCGCGATTGGTTTCCTGGCGGGATATCTGGCGTTAAAAATCGGTAATTGGCTGCCGGATGTGGGGAACATTCTTACCGGTTTCGGTTGGACGATCATCATCGTCTCCATCCTGGGAATTGTCCTTTCCTTTACGCGCCTGAGGGATTTGGAACCGGCCGGGGCTTCTCATGTGGGCAACCTGTTTCTGTATCTGCTGCTGGCAACCATCGGCGCGAAAGCCGATTTGGGAGCCATTACCGAGGCCCCGTTGTTTCTGTTGGCCGGTGTTATCTGGATTTTCGTTCACGCCGTCATTTTATTTTTCGGGGGACGCCTGATAAAAGCTCCTATGTTTTTAATAGCGACCAGCAGTCAGGCCAACATAGG
>JAADGP010000155.1 GCA_013152315.1 FCB group bacterium | reverse complement strand
AACAAGGCGGCTTCCTCGCCGCCGGTGCCGGCCCGGATCTCAACAATGGTATTCCGACTGTCGTTGGGATCTTCGGGCAACATTAATACTTTTAATTCATTTTCCTTTTGAACCAGAGCCGCTTCCAGTTCAACCAATTCCTCTTTGGCTATTTCCTTCAGTTCTTCGTCTTCACCGGCCAGGATTTGTTTGTCATCTTCAATCTGGTTGTAAAGCGAAATATATTCTTTCCCCAGGGAAACAATTGGTTCCAAACGACTATGTTCCCGGGCCACTTCTTTCAGCCGGTCCTGGTTCGTAATTACGGCCTGATCGGTTAATTGCTGCCCCAATTCCTCGTAATGTTCGATTATGCTACGGATCTTGTCTATCATCCGATGGCCTCCGCCAGGTATTCCTTCCCAACCACTTTTTCGTAACGTTCTCCGAAAGCCGATTTGAGAGCGGTAATAGCCACTTCCACCATTTCGTCTTCCGGCGGGCGCGTAGTGATATTTTGCAACCACAGTCCGGGAGCCCTCAATATTCGAACCAGCGGTTTATCTCCGTGACGTGAGGAAAACTTGATTACCTCGTAAGACACGCCGGCCACGAACGGAATTAACGGAAGATGGAGCGCTAAGCGCGCAAATAGGGGCAGGGGTCCCACCAGGGCGATGGCAACCGTATCAATCAGGGCGAATACCAATATCGCCGATAAAAGCACAATAAACAAAAAACTGGTTCCGCAACGGGGGTGTTGGGTGGGGAAGGTTTGGGCTTCTTCCACCGTTACTTCCCGTCCCGATTCAAAATTATAAACCACGCGGTGTTCGGCACCATGGTTTTGGAATAAACGGCGCACATCTTTCAACAAGGAAATGATTGCCAAATAGAGAATAAAGAATAAAATCCGCAACAATCCCGCGGCTAAATTGAACGCCAACGCATCTTTCCCTAAATGCAACAATTTATTGGTAATCCAGTAGGGCGCCACCATGAATAGGGATACGGCCAGAACGATAGCTATAGCAGTGGAAAAAAAGTTGGCCAGTTTACCGGGTTGCTTTTCGGGGGTTTCCGATGGCACGGCAATATCGGCGGACCATTGAAGGGTTCGAAAGCCAATCCGCATGGCTTCAAAGAGGGAAATTATCCCGCGCAGAATCGGTTTTTTCCACGTGTCCGACTGCTCTATACGGGAAACAAATTCATGCCGGTCAACCTGCACTTCTCCATCCGGATCCCGTACGGCGGTCGCATACGCTCCCGGGACCCGCATCATAACGCCTTCAATCACGGCCTGGCCGCCCACCAAAATGGAGGGCTTCATCACCGCGAGTGTCAAAAATCTTCTCATAAATATAAAAATGGCTTCCTGATGGTTTGAGCCATCCCGTGAAGCCATTTTGTACGTAGTTTAGCTATTGGCCTAATTTGCCATATTTTTTCTCGAACTTCTCAATTCGACCGGCGGTATCAACCAGTTTTTGTTTACCCGTGAAAAAGGGATGACACTGGTTGCAAATTTCGACGCGCTGGTCACCGATTGTACTGAACACTTGAAAAGTATTACCACAGGCACAATGAACAGTTCCCAGGGTATATTCAGGATGAATTCCTGTTTTCATCTTACTACTCCTGCCTACTAATTAATTCAATTTTTCCAAAACATGTTTTACGCGGGCAATACCTTTTCTTATCTGCTCCTTGCTGGTCGCAAAGGAAAAGCGGATATGCCCCGGAGCGCCAAAGCCGTCGCCCGGCACCGTGACCACTTTTGCCGTATCCAGGATATATTCACCCAAATCAAAAGTGTCCTCAATTATTTTACCATTGGCCCGTTTCCCCAGGTAGTACGACATATTCGGAAAAGCGTAAAACGCACCGCCCGGCAAATTGCATTCAACCCCGGTAATATCGTTCAATAGTTGCACGATCAGGTCCCGACGTTCCCGGAATTTCTGTCGCATGAAGGCCACGGATGATTGATCACCTGTCAAAGCTTCTATCGCTGCTTTTTGTCCGATGGAATTGGCGCACGATGTGGCCTGCCCCTGAATCTTGGACATAGCTTTGATGAGCGTTTCATTCCCGGCGGCATAGCCGATCCGCCACCCCGTCATTGCATAGGTCTTGGACAAACTCAGGCACGTCAGAACTTCGGCCCCGACGGTATTGAGTTTTTCGGCGCTGACAAACGGGTCGCCGTATACCAACTGTTCGTAACATTCATCCGCGATCACCAACCAATTGTGTTCGGCGGCCAGCTTCAACACCCGTTCCACGGCTTCCTTGGACCAGACGCCGCCGGTGGGGTTGGAAGGTGAATTTATAATCACACCTTTTACCCGGTCGGTGATTTTGGCTTCCAGGTCATCGAAATCCGGCTCAAACTGCCGCTCGGCCACGGTTTTTACAATTACCGGTTCAGCATCCGCCAAGCGGACAAACTCGGGAAATGAAACCCAGTAAGGAGCAAAGATCAGCACTTCGTCCCCTTTGTCAAACAGTGCCTGACAGGCGTTGTAAAGGCTCTGCTTCTCTCCGTTGGAAACCAGAATCTGGCTGGGTTTGTAGTGCAGTCCATTTTCCCGTTCCAACTTCCGGCAAATCGCCTGACGCAGTTCCAACATTCCCGCTCCGGCCGTGTATTTCGTGTAACCTTCGTCAATAGCGCGCTTGGCCGCTTCCCGTATATTCTCCGGCGTATTGAAATCCGGTTCGCCGACACTGAAATTGACTACATCTTCTCCCCGTTCCCGTAATTCGGTCGCACGGGTAGCCATTTCCAGTGTAAAAGATGGTTTTACTCTATGGACACGTTCTGCAAACTTTATTTGGGGTTGATCTTGACTCATATGTTGTGTTGCTTCCTATGATATTCCTCGCGGTTGAATTTGTCATCTATTTCCTCATCTTCGAGAGGCTCACTCTTTCCGCTTTTTCTTTTCGGCTTCGGCGCACTAAAGGGTGGTTGTGTCCCTTCCTCAACTTCGAATTCTTCGGAAAGAACCCGTTTGGTTGAGCTGGGTTTACGGGGCGAACGTTTACGGGGTTTCGGCACTTCTTCCACCCGGACGCTTTCCAGTTCAAAGTCGTCTTCCGATATTTCTTCGGCATCCGCCTTGGGAGCATCGGATTGCAAAGCGTTTTCATCGAAATGGAACATGTCGGGATTAAACAGACCATAAATGGTGCCATAACCACGGGTAATTCCGTTTCCTATTCCCAAATAATTGGGAAGGATGAAGTTGGTCCGGAATTCGCCGTAAAAGGCACCCCAGTTGTTTTCATCGACCGGGCGCGGGAAAAGCGAGGTTAAAGACGTCTTCGTGTACACCCGCTCTTCCAAATCCAAACCCATTTCCCGTGCCAGGAACACAATATTTTGACCCAACAGACGGTTCAGGAAAATAACCCGTTCCGCATTATTCAAAAACCGGTAACGGCTGCCCGTAGTCTGGTTTAACGCGACCCAGGGGGTGATGAACCGGTAGCGAATCAAACGATTAATCGGTCTGAAGCGATTATTGCTTTCCTCCAGATCCACATCCAATACCTGGAAGGTTATGTTCCCGAAATCAAGGAAATTGAACTGTTTCGCTAATTCAAGCACCGGTTCAACACCTTCCCCAATCCCCACAACATATATCTGCTCGTTCAGGATCTTTACCTGTACGCGGGGATAGAGAAAGCGTTCCCGGTACCGTCCGTCCAGCATGGGAACGATTTCCTCGTCCGGATATTGCTTCATGAATACACCTTTAACCTGATAAGGTGTCTTCTTTACTGGTTTGTCAGTTATCAGCTTGGCGATTACTGCACGTACCTCAGGATAGCTTTTTTGCATTGCTACACCTCACTAATATTCTAAAAAAACCTGCTACACACTTACTCAAATATAAACATTTTATTGACTCATAGTATCCAAAAATTCTTCATTGGATTTGGTTCTCCGCATGCGTTCCTGTAGAAATTCCATAGCTTCAATAACATTCATTTCATTTAACAACTTGCGCAATATCCAGATCCGTCCCAACCATTTCTTTGACAATAACAATTCTTCCCGGCGGGTACCGGAACGAATCAGATCAAAGGAGGGGTAAATCCGGCGATCGCTCAGTCGTCGATCCAGGACCAATTCCAGGTTTCCGGTGCCTTTGAACTCTTCAAAGATCACGTCATCCATGCGGCTACCGGTATCAATCAGAGCTGTGGCAATTATGGTCAGGCTACCGCCTTCTTCCGTGTTCCTTGCCGCTCCGAAGAATTGTTTGGGTCGCTTTAACGCATTGGCATCCACACCGCCGGATAAAATTTTACCGCTGTGCGGAATGACCGCGTTATGAGCCCGCGCCAGACGGGTAATGCTGTCCAGCAAAATCACAACATCATCGCCGAACTCCACCATCCGCTTGGCTTTTTGTAACACCATGTCGGCCACCGACACGTGCCGTTCCGGCGGTTCGTCAAAAGTGGAACTTACGACCTCCGCGTCCACGTTGCGTTTCATGTCGGTAACTTCTTCCGGCCGTTCATCAATCAGCAGTATTAACAACTTCGTTTTGGGGTGGTTCTGTCGAATACTGTTGGCTAATTTCTGAAGCAGAACGGTTTTTCCCGTTTTGGGTTGCGCCACAATTAACCCGCGTTGACCTTTCCCAACGGGAGCAATCAGGTCCATGATCCGCATGGACATGTTTTTCGGGTCCGTCTCCAGGTTGAATTTTTGATCCGGATATAAAGGCGTAAGGTTGTCAAACAGGATGGCCTGTTTCACGTCCTCGGGAGGACGCTCGTTAACCATATCGACCTTTAATAAGGCGTAAAACCGTTCTTTCGCTTTTGGCGGTCGGATCTGACCGGCTATCTGGTGCCCGGTCCGCAAACCAAAACGCTTGATTTGTGACGGGCTTACGTAAATATCATCAGGTCCGGGGAGATAATTAAAGTCAGGGCTGCGTAAAAATCCGTATCCGTCGGGTAAAACTTCCAGTACCCCGCGCGCATACAAAGACCCCTGCTTCTCCGCCTTTTCCTGGAGAATTTTTACAATTAGTTCTTGTTTATTTAGCCCGGAATACCCTTGGATTTCCATCCCTTGGGCGAGCTTGGTCAGCTCCTTAATTTTAAGGGCTTGCAGTTCATTGACATCCATCAAGAAATATCCCAATTGAGTTGATAATTGTTCGGGAAGGAAAAAACCTATATAAAAATATGAAAAATCCTTCGACGAGTAGGTGAAAACCGAAGAGATAAATTACATCAAATGACCCCATTGTCAAAGGGAAATTCAAACTCCCGAAATACAGCGTCAGCAATATAATGACTTCCAAAAATCAGGCCTGCCTGGTGCGGATTTAATTTCGCGCGCAAGCGCTGAACAGCTGCTTCGAACGGTTTTATTACCCGGCCGGTAACTCCCAAATGACTAAGTGAACGTTTTAATGTATCGGCAGCCATAATTCCCGCGCCAGGTACATCGGTTATGATCAGTTCGGCAAAATGTTCCCGGAGAACCGGCGCTAATCTTTCCAATTCCTTATCCGCCTTTACCGCGACAACGCCCAACGGCCTGTTTTGATACAAACTCCGCAGGGTTCCGGCTACGGCCTCTACCCCCTGGGCATTGTGCGCCACGTCGTAAAATATCGGCTCGGTATGGTGCAGCCGCTGCAATCTTCCCGGCCATCGCACATTGACAAGCCCTCTGGCAATAAAATCATCGGCTATTCCAGGATCCAGTACCCAAACCGTTTGAATTGCCAAGGCGGCGTTGCCAACCTGATGTTCTCCCAATAATACGGTAATATAATCGCGCCCTTTAAACGCAAACCGACATCCCGAATCTTTAATCGAAAGAATCTTAATATCTTCTCTGTGTACCCCGTAAACGCGCGCCTTTTTTGCTTCGGCTTGCTCCCAAAGCACTTTTTCCACTTCCGGTGGCTGATGGGCCAGCACCAGAGGAGTGTTTTCCTTGATGATACCGCCTTTTTCAAAGGCGATGGTTTTAAGATCGGATCCCAGTAAATCCGTGTGGTCCACGCCAATGGAAGTAATTACCGACACGTCCGGGGTTAGGACATTTGTGGAGTCCAATCGCCCTCCCAATCCGGTTTCAATCACCGCCATATCCACTTTCCGCCGGGCAAAATACCAACAGGCCAGGGCTGTGGTCGCTTCGAAAAAGGTGGATTCTATCGCTTCAAAGTCCGCTTGGTGGCAAGTAACGAATTCCACGATTTCATTATCGGTAATTGGAATTCCGTTTACCCGAATACGCTCATTAAAACGAATCAGGTGGGGCGAAGTATAGAGTCCTACCCGGTAACCCGCCTGGCGCAGAATTGAAGCAATCATTGCCGCTGTGGATCCCTTCCCGTTTGTTCCGGCGATATGGACCGCGGAAAAGGAATGGTGTGGGTTGCCGCATTTTTCGAGAAGCGTCCGGGTGTGTTCCAGGCCGACTTTGATTCCCCGACGCCGGAGACCGTAAAGGTAGGTCAGTAATTCCTGCAATCCGGGGCGTGTCAAGGTGTTTTCTGAATTTGATTGGTCCATTGGTGATATACCACGCCGGGTGGTTTTATAATAAAAAGTCCGATCCGAATTTACAACCGCCCACCCTGAATACTACGGCAGGTGAACAGTTTTTACCCCGGTCAGGCTGGCTCCCAAAAATCGCCCGGCCACGGTTTCGAACCGGGCCGGAAGATCTGTTACAAAACAGTAAAGCGAGCCTTCCCCTGCGCCGTCGGTCCGCAATTCATTTTTATCCAATACCCGGGCCGTTTTAGCGGCCACCGCTTCCGCCGAATCGACCAGCACAGTCCCCGGATTAACCTGTTTTTGTAACACCGGTTTAAGCAACGGGTAATGTGTGCACCCTAAAATTAATGTGTCAACTTCAGCCTTATTAAGCGGCTGTAAATACTTTTTCACAACGGCCGTCGTAACGTCTCCTTCCAGCCAGCCTTCTTCCACCAAGGGCACGAAAAGAGGGCAGGGTTGGCTGATAACTTTAACCGATCTGTTTTGCTTTTTCAGCAATTTTTCATAGGAGCCGGAAGAAATAGTGGCGATTGTTCCGATAACCCCGATGTGATGGTTGAGGGTTACTTTTAAAGCCG
>JAADGP010000023.1 GCA_013152315.1 FCB group bacterium | reverse complement strand
TTTTTCAGCAATTTTTCATAGGAGCCGGAAGAAATAGTGGCGATTGTTCCGATAACCCCGATGTGATGGTTGAGGGTTACTTTTAAAGCCGTTTCAACGCCCGGTTCAATTACCCCGATTACGGGAACCTCCACGGCTTTCTGCAATTCTTCCAACGCCAGGGCCGAAGCGGTATTGCAGGCTATTACGATCATTTTCGCACCGGCGGATAAGAGAAAGTCGGTAATCTGTCGCGCGTATTCCAGCACCAACGCGGGGCTTTTATTTCCATACGGAACTCGCGCGGTATCGCCCAGGTAAATTACCGCTTCCCGGGGGAGGGCTTCACGAATCGCCCGTACTACCGTCAATCCTCCCAGGCCGGAGTCGAAAATTCCAATGGGATTATTGTTCGCCATTTACCCCTCGGCCAATACCAATTCGCGGGATTCTTTGAATTTCAGGATGGCGTTAAAAATTGCCTGGGCAATATTTTGGCGATAGGCCGCTTTCTTTAAATTTTTCTCTTCGGTAGGATTGGACAGGAATCCCACTTCAACCAATACATTCGGCATACTGGCACCGATCAGCACGTAAAAACCAGCCTGTTTCACCCCCCGGTTAGGGGATTTCATTTTCCGGGACAACTCCGTCTGGATCATGGCCGCCAAATCTTCACTCTCTTTCATAAACATGCTCTGGGCCATTGTGGCCATGATCAGGTTCTCACCAGTCAATTCCGTATATTTTTTATTTGTCATGTCCTCCAGCTTAATCGCCGCGTTTTCACGCGAAGCTACCTCGATCGCGTCATCCGTTTTGCCCGGACGCAGCAGGTAGGTTTCGAATCCCCGGGCATTCCGGTTCGGATTGGAGTTGCAATGAACGCTGACAAACAGTTTGCCGTTATTCTCATTGGCAATTTTGGTTCGTTTCCAAAGGGGAATAAACACGTCTTCATCACGGGTGTACACCACTTTTATTCGGGTATTCTTCTCCAGCAATAAGCCGGTGCGTTTCACGATATCCAGGGTGATGTCTTTCTCCTTGGTGCCGTATTTACCCCGGGTGCCGCCGTCTTTACCGCCGTGTCCCGCGTCCAACACGATCGTATCCAGGCGCCAGCGATTTTTCACTTCCTTAATCCGCGCCGCGCTTTTTGACAGCGGCGTACGCAAGGTTACCACCACTTCGCTGGGGTCGCTGTTTTCATAAAATTCATGACCCTCAATGTCCGACCGTAATTGGAAGGCCAATTGTACCGATTCGCCCAGTTGGTCCGCCACAACTTTCCGAATCACCCCGCGGGTGTCCGTCTTCTTGATTTCCGTCGTATCGACGAGACCCCCTTTAATAGTAATATAGAACCAACCGTTGGTGTTTTTGAAGGTACTGATATTTCCTTCCCCAAAGTGCTCCCTAGTGCGTATCCGTAAAATGGTCCCGTTAGCTTTTTCATCAATTGTCAGTCCAAGAATATTGAATTCCACCACATCAATGTCCAGTAACTGTTTCCGGGAATCATATGTCAGACCGGGAAGAACGGTCATTCGGAGAATCGGAAAGA
This sequence comes from FCB group bacterium, assembly GCA_013152315.1. GTDB lineage: Bacteria > Fidelibacterota > Marinisomatia > Marinisomatales > JAADGP01 > JAADGP01. The sequence goes on along the minus strand of JAADGP010000023.1, from coordinate 5,570 downwards.
AGGCATCGGCCGGCAAATAAATGTCTTGTCCCTCCGTAATGGCATAGGCCGGCATCTGGTATACCTGTTCGTCAACAATAATAAAACTTGTCTCGGCCGAAATCTTGATGCGATGATCACCAAGATAAAGCACGATCTTCTGACGTTTTTCATTCTCGAAGATCCGCGAAGACAGGACCTCCGCCAAACCCTTGGCCGAAAAATAGGTCCCGGATACGCGGCTTAAAGTTTTGATTTCCGCTTCGCTATTGTCGGTGCGATTGATAACGCGGATCGGAGACGCCAATAAAACCGTGCTGATAAGCAACCACAGAAAAACTATCGTGCGTGGGCGATTCATGTCGGTGAATTTATCTCCTGCGATGTCTCCCTTGCAACATGGTTGGAAAATAGGTTTGCCGGATGCGGAAACATTACATTTATCCTGAGGCCTAAGCCCAACAGTTACAAAACAAACTCCGCGACCAATGCTCCTTCCGATACCGGATCGCCGGCGAAATGTAAATCCGGCCACGTTACTCTGTACCTTGCCCCGATTTTAAATCCTTCCCGGGACCGATAGAGTATTTTCGCCCCCGGCGCGTGTCCGCTACCGACATACATACGACTACGCATCTCACCCGGTAAATTCACGTCCCAGAAATAAATCCTGGCCTTGTAATCATCAATCACGGTTGTTACCCAGTCCAGGGTAATGGTTGTTGCCTCCCCCCTCCAAAACCACAACAAATTAATTCCCTGTCCGGCAGCAGAAATCCGTCCGGTTTGGACCTTCGTTTTACTCCAGTCACATTTCCAGACGGTATTTCTGTTTCGCTTGTACCGCACGGTTATTTTAAACGTTCGCCTTTGCTCTTTAGCCGGTATCGTCCGGGGAAAATAAGTATTCTTACCTTCATTGGTACGGATTTCCTCTTTCCACTGGATGCGCCATTCCGTTTGAGACCATTTTCCTTCCCAACGCCAGGCGCTGTCCACTCCGCGGCGCGGGAAATTTGTGGCGTTTTTCCCCAGGCGCTCCACGTACAAATCTCCATAAAGAGTAACTTTGTGCCGGCCCTTCCTGAACATCAGTCCCTGATACAGTCCCGTTTCTTTGCGTTCCTTGCCGGTCCATTCCGCAAAAGGATTCGAGCGCAACGCCCTGAAACCGGGAGCGTACGACCGAACAGCAAATAAATAGTGAATTACCTTGCTACGGGTTTGACCTCCAACCAGATATCCCCGGGTGTCATTGAATCCGGCCGCGCTTTCCCCAAAGATTAACCAGGAACCATATCTGTGAGAACCAAAAATGGAATATCCACGAAATAGTTGATGTTTTGACTCCACATCCCTCCACTTATCCGCCACCAGGGCCAGACCAATTTGATTGCGTGCCGTGCGTAAGCTCCACTGTCCGACAATTGATGTTTCATGCAATTTCCCTTTTTGCGTCGTCGCCATTTCCCCGGTATGCAATCCCGTGTCCCGCGTATGCACTTCCCCGTCAGTATCGATATATCCGTCCCGGAGATTATAGCCCAAAGAAACAAGCCCTTCGCCCCACGGCGTGTCGTAAGTCAATCCCGCTCCCCGCAGGTTCCACGATTCGTGGCTGGAACGGTAGGGTTGCAATCCCTGTCCGGCACGCGCAAGCGTGGTGATGGTTTCGAAACCCTTCCTCACGGGAACCGATCGCCAGAACATTAATCCATATCCGGTAACGATTTGATGGTCCCCCAGAATCAATCGCCCTTTTGAGTACCGCCTGACCAGATAACCTGAACTCCGGTCGGTGATGGATTTCTCCCCGGGATCGCGTTCGATAAACATTCCTATCTCAGCCGATGGAAACGTGATATGGCCCCGCCATTGGTAGCGAATATCCTTTTTTGATACAAGTGTCTGTTTCCAGCGCACACGTGGGTCCTCCGGCACTTGATTCTTCTTTGCCAGTAAATTCAATAATTCCCGCAAACGATCGGAAATTCCCTGGTGTTCCGGTAATGATGCCGTCCAACCGGAATCGGCGCTGGTTTGCAGAATCCGGATATCATTGGCGGATAAAAATGAAAGTTGGGTCATTTGCGCCAATTTTTCTTCCGTCAGTCCGGACGGATCCCGCATCAATTCTTCCAGGAGCAGTGCGTCCTCTTCAGGAATGACTTCCTCCGCGTCACGACCTGTCAGGGTTAAGAATTCCGCTACGCCTTGAGCTTGCAGGGAATTAAGGGCGATCCAGAGAAACACCCATACCCATTTGCATTGAAAGGCGATTAATTTGCTGGTGAAAGACAACCGCATAGTCTACGTACAGTTTATTGACAGTGAAAAATATCCCGGCGTCAACCTGAGCGGGTTCTGAAGCATACCCCCCGGAGAAACCAAGCCAGGGAACCGGTTCACAAGTCACACCGAATTTTAATCCCCCCTTATATTCCAGGTCCTGCTCCCATTCCAAACGAATGGAGATATTACTCCGGTATTGCATTTCCAACCCGGTCGTAATTACCTGGGGCAGCCTCTCTCTTGACCGGCCGATCTCCGGGGCATTAAGATTGCGAAGTGACGTACTCCAACTCCAATCGGACCCCGGGTAATAACGCCAGGACACGTTTAACCCGGTGGTGCCCGCCCGCCCGTAGTTTTTTATCCACAATTGGTAGCGCAGGATTGAAAACCCGATTTCAAGCCGGTTCATAACGGTTTTCCCAACCATTAGTGCCAACAGGGATTCCCGGTATAACGGATTCCCGAACGCGCTCCCTCCCACAGCGATCCCAAACCCCGGAACGGGGGCGCTCACGGACCAGACCTTGTGTTGCAGTTCTTTAATTTGAAACAAACGGCGCCACGAAAATACGGCGCCAATATCTCTTCGCGCCGATAATCGGGCCGGATCACCGAACGCGTTCAGTAAACTACCGTTTACTGCGTACATATCCGTTCTGCCAGCTCCGTGGTAAGTGTAGGAAACCGGAAAAACATCAAACGCCGCCCGCAACAATTGTCCGGTTAAAAGCATTCCAACGGAAAACATCAGTAAGCGCTTGTGGCAGAACATCCCGCCCCGGCGGACTGTCTTATACCACACCATATGTTAAAGACCCCCTTGTTTAAAAACTCAATGAAAAGACCACATATATCACAATCCGGAAACAAAATGGATATTCTAATTACGACTTACATATCTACTCCCGGTAAACCGGTTGAAATAAAAATTCTATTTACCCCTATAAACCAGTTCGCTTATAAATAAATCCATCACGCCCCGACTTTCATCGGGGCGTGACTTTGTTTCCTGAAACCGTTTTACTTCTTCTGATACCACAAGGCGATGATAATCAACGCCAGCAAACCGGCTAATCCACCATCTCCAAACTGGCCAACAACCTTTCCAATTCCCGCAATTACGCCAAAATAGTCATCGAAAAGAATGCCCACTATCACACCTATAACAACTAACATTTTAAACAGTTCGATCAGGTCGCCTAACCATTTATTAACGAGTGTTAAAGCGTCTTTCATATTTGCCTCCTGTTAGGCAGGGCGCGGAGTCCCTCCTTCTTGGGACTTACGCAAACCCCGTTAGTTATCCTAGGAATGCAACAAATACCAACAGCGCAAGTAACCCCGCGAATCCACCATCCAGGAACGCGTTTACCAGGTCGATGAGTCCACCAATTGGGTCAAAGCCAGTCGCAAAAAGGATATTCGCGAACACGAACAGCACGATCAATCCTTTTATTAAACTGACAATTCCAGTCACAACATTTTCTACGGTTGCACTTACATCAGCCATGTTATCCTCCTTAGGTTTAGTTGGTAACAAAAAACGGGGACAGAACTCCCCGTTTTGAAAGTCTTATGGTTAATAAATTGAATGTTACTCAGGGTTCCCTCACTACTCTTCGGATGAAAAGAATTTACATATATTTTTAATTATTTCAACAACTTTATTCACATTGACCGGTCAAAAAAAACGGTTTTCCCTCCGTTTCAATCAACTTCGCTTTTCCAACCGGTTGGTCTCATAAAAACGTCGGGCACCGCGGATTACACTATCCACTACGAGATAGCGAATCAGGGCCGGTGCGGGATAAATCCGACAAGCCAACCGAACCAACCGGCGCACGAAACAATTGAAGACCAGCCGGCCCTTCAGGGAGTGAATCCAGTCCCCCGCCAGCCCTTTCCGGTGTTGCGGATAACGTCGCAGTAAAACCGGTAAATTGGTATAACCGTATTGTTCCATCGCACGGCAAAACTGCGCCACGGTCCGCTGGTGATGATGTTGCGAAGTGGCCCGGTCGGTAAAGCGTAACTGATCCGGGAAGGCTTCCCAAATACGAATGGCAAGGTCGGTGTCTTCACCGCCATAAGTGGTGATACACTCGTCAAACATTCCCACCCGGTCAATTACCCGGCGTTTCAGGGCCGTATTGTGAAACAGGAACCATTGGAAACCCAGGGAATGTTTGTTACGGTTTTTTCGGGCACCGCGCCAGCGACTGTAAAAATAGCGGTCCAACGCATTGGGCCTAAGACCATCCGCCAATCGATTGTCACCCATGACCCCCACCACGTCATCCGCGGATAATTCCGCCAACATTGTCCGCAACCAATCCGGTGACACGCTCATATCGCTGTCAAGAAAGCAAATCACCTCCGAGGGCGTGGCCCGGATGCCGGTATTGCGGGCGGCTGCCAGACCGCGGTTTTGTTCATGGTTTATCAACACGATGTTTGACGCTCTTTCAAATTCTTTCAGCCGGTTAACCGTGGAATCGGTGGAACCGTCGTTTACAAAAACAATTGTCAATTTTTCCTGCGGATAATCAAGCGCCATTAAACTGGTCGCGCAGCGCTCAACCACCGGGGCCACGTTGTAACAGGGTACAATGATCGATACCGTAGGCTCCCAGCTCATAACCACCCCAATTCCCGGTAATAACCGTACAGTACCTCCGCCGTATTGTGTAAATCGTGATGCTTCACGACCCAGGCCCGACTTTTGATTTTCTGCTCGCGAATACGGCCCGGATTCCGCACCAGTTTCCTCAATGTTTCGTACAAGGTTTCGCCGGTTACGTTGACAAACGGGTGATCCGGGATGAATTCAACATATTCCGGCACCAATTCGGTTACGCAACACAGGCCCAGCGCCAGCGCCTCCACCGAATTCATTCCGTACCCCCAACCGCCGCGGTTGTGTACCTGATCAATCAGAATATCGCATTGCTGTTTGATCCTTAACACTTCATCACAGGGCTTATTTTCAATCAAAACGAACTCGATCAGTCTCTCAGCCGCAAGTTGTTCACACACTGGAATAATTGTATCACTCCCCTTATAATATCGGTTTGTCGGAGCGTGACAAACTCTCACCGGATCATGAATTTCCGTATTCGGCACACAGGCTTTCGTATCAAACGGCAGGAACAAATATTTGAGATCGGGATGTTTATTCAATAAATCCAATTCACTGGTAACGTTTAGCCGGCTTGCCGCATCAATGGCCGGGATCACTCCCCGGGTACGCAGATCCTGACCATGGTAGGTACAGGAAATCGCCTTGCCTTTTTCCG
>JAADGP010000099.1 GCA_013152315.1 FCB group bacterium | reverse complement strand
TTGCGACCGGCAATATTAAGCCGGTTTCAAACCTCCGATCAAACGATGATTAACAATATTGCAATTTTAATCCTGATTGAAATTTTCGATTAACGAAAAAACATAACCATGCAATCCGCCCGCCGGTGGACGTCCCTGCAGGAAAACCACATGTACGACAACCATCCCGCCGTTGCGGGACAAGTTCCCTGGTTGTCGAGATGCCGAGATACGATGATCTCTAACGATAATCGTTAAGCAGGGACCAATGTACGACAACCGTCCCCGGTTGTCGAGTGCAAACTACTAATCGAAAACCGTCAAGCAGGCTTGCCTGGCGTAACGTAGTGTAGACAGGAATGCTTGACGTACTCTGTCCCGCCGTTGCGGGACAGGTTCCCCGGTTATCGAACAAACAATTATCCCCTTAAATCATAACCGATCCAGCAGGGTCTCCTGACCCTGCTGAAAACTTGCCTGGCATAACGTAGTGTAGACAGGGACGTTTGACATAACGGAGTATTTGTAAACAAACGGCGGCACATTCCGAAAGCCCGTATGTATTGCGATTAAAAAAGTTGTAATAAAACGTTTTGATCGCATTTGCTGACAATCGTAGTTTCGCTATGAGCATCAGGCTCAATCAGTTGCTTTTTCTCAGTATCACGTAATTCATCCAGAAGGGTTGAGGGAATAGGCCCATTGACGCCCTGGCAACCATCCCGTTCCACACGGGAAAGGTGCCAATTCCTACCCTGCGAGTAATCGTAGGGAAAGATGAGTTAGGAACCGACAATACTATGTCGGCGATCAACAATTAAAAAACCCTCTTCTGACTATCGTTTGGAGAGGGTTTTTCTTTATGGATTCATCATCCGCCCCTTTTCCCTCCCATTAATCCTTCAGTGAATTCCGATATGAGAACTGTTTATCGATAATTAAGGAATAGAAAAAATGTCCAATACCAATATTGAGGGAAAACGGGCGCTTCGATTCGAAACCCTGCAAATCCATGCCGGCCAGGAACCGGACCCGGTAACCAAGGCCAGGGCGGTTCCCATCTACGCCACCACATCATACACGTTCAACAACGCGGAACACGCCGCCAATCTGTTTTCCCTCAAGGAAACCGGGTACACGTATTCACGAAGCGCCAACCCGACCACCGTCGTCCTTGAGCAACGAATCGCCGCTTTGGAAGGGGGCGTCGGCGCCCTGGCGACCGCCAGCGGACTGGCCGCCCAATTCATCGCCATCGCCACCGTGGCGGAGGCCGGTGACAACATCGTTTCCACCAGTTACCTCTACGGCGGAACGTACAATCAATTCAAAGTCGCAATCCCCCGTCTCGGAATTAAGGTCAGGTTCGCTGACGGCGATGACGTGGATTCGATTGAATCGCTGATCGACGAGCGGACCAAGGCCATATTTCTCGAAACCATCGGCAATCCCCGTTTCAACATTCCCGACTTCGATGCCATTTCCGGCGTCGCCCACAAACATGGAATTCCCCTCATTGTTGACAATACCTTCGGGGCCTGCGGGTACCTTTTCCGGCCCATCGATCACGGCGCCGATATCGTTGTTGCCTCAACCACCAAGTGGATCGGCGGACACGGGACCACCCTGGGCGGGATTATCGTGGACGCCGGCACGTTTCCCTGGGATAACGGACGCTTCCCGGCTTTCACAGAACCTTCAGTCGGCTATCACGGCCTGAACTTCTGGGAAACCTACGGACCACAGGGAAAGACCCAAACCAACGTGGCTTTCATTACCCGGGCCAGAACGGAAGTAATGAAAGACCTGGGCCCCTGCCAAAATCCCTTTGCCTCTTTCCTTTTGTTGCAGGGCCTGGAAACGCTTTCGCTCCGCGTGCAACGACACGTGGACAATACCCTGGAATTGGCCCGATGGCTGGAAAATCACGAACAGGTCGCCTGGGTAAGCTATCCGGGACTGGAAACCCATCCTTATCATGAACGGGCGAAACACTACCTGAATCACGGATACGGGGCCGTTTTGGCCTTCGGCGTAAAAGGCGGATTTGAGGCCGGCTGTGCTTTTATCGATCACGTTACGCTGGCCAGCCACCTGGCCAATGTCGGTGATGCCAAAACGCTCGTCATTCACCCGGCTTCCACGACCCACCAACAACTCACCCCCGAAGAACAAACCGCGGCGGGCGTGTCCCCGGACCAAATCCGTGTTTCCGTGGGCATTGAACACATCGATGACATCAAGGCCGATTTCGAACAGGCCCTTGAATCAATCCCTGACACAACCATCTGTTAACCGGGACAGGCCTATCCAACGTCAATGATTACGACCATTCCACATTTTAAATTAGAAAACGGCGCAACACTCCGGGAAGTGCCGGTGGCTTATCAAACCTGGGGTAAGTTGAATGCGACACGCGACAATGTTATTGTTGTTTGCCACCCCTTAACGGGAAATACCGATGTCGCTGACTGGTGGGGACCCCTGCTTGCGCCGGGAAAAGCCCTCGATCCGAACCGCTATTTTATTATCTGCGCCAATGTCCTTGGATCCTGTTACGGATCTCTTGGCCCGACTACGATCAATCCCCAAAACGGGAAACCCTACGGAACGGAATTTCCCATCGTGACGATCCGGGATTCCGTGGCTTTGCACAAACAATTATTGGAACACATAGGTGTCCGGAGAATCGACACGGTAATCGGCGGATCATTAGGCGGTATGCAGGTTTTGGAATGGGCTTTTTACGGTAATTATGTACGACGCCTGATACCCATTGCCGTAAACGGGAAACATTCCGCGTGGTGTATCGGGTGGAGCGAAGTACAGCGCCAGGCGATCTATGCCGATCCCCATTGGCGGGACGGTCTCTATGACCCGCAGAATCCCCCCCTGGACGGCCTGGCCAACGCCCGCAGAATCGCCATGCTTTCCTACCGCAGTCAATCTTCCTTCGAAACCCGTTTCGGCCGTAAGCGCGTGAACGGAAACGGTACTTTCTCCGTGGAAAGTTATCTTGGTTACCAGGGATTAAAACTGGTTAAACGTTTTGACGCCGTTTCCTACATCCGACTCACCCAAAAAATGGATACACACGATATCTCCCGCGACCGCGGCGACTACCATGAAGTACTGCGATCCATAACCCAGCCGACCCTGATTATCGGCATCGATTCCGATGTTCTCTACCCCCTGGAGGAACAGGAAGAACTGGCACGCCACATTCCAAAGGCGGAACTGGCCGTCATCAAATCACCCCACGGCCACGACGCTTTCCTGATCGAATTCGATCAGTTGAACGCCATTATCCGGTCCTGGCTTCGGAAGGACGAAAGCAAATGAAAGTCCTGAAATTCGGCGGCACATCCATCGGGACCCCGGCGCAAATTCGCACGGCGTTGGACATTATCGCCGACTCCGCTTCCAAAGGCAGAATTGCCGTGGTTGTTTCCGCTCTGAGCGGGGTTACCGACCGGTTGATCGAAATGGCCAACCGTGCGGCAGCGAAGGATATGACCTATCTTGACCTTCTGGACCGATTGGAAGCACGCCACATCAAATACGCCCAGACACTTATTGGAAAAGAAAACCGGGAAACCGCGATTAATGACCTTCGATCCTTAATAAAGGAACTGAAAAATCTGCTCCGGGGCGTGTCGCTCCTCCGTCACCTGACACCGAAAACACTGGACCGGATTCTGAGCATCGGCGAGCGCCTTTCCGTCATCATCATCAGCCACAGTTTGAAATCCGGGCATATCGCGGCCGAGGCGCTGGACGCGCGTCGAATTATCGTTACCGACGAAACCTTCGGTGCGGCCAGGGTGAAATTGGATAAAACCTATTCCAGTATCCGGGCCTGTTTCCGGGCCTGTTCCGCGCTCCAGGTTGTCACTGGCTATATCGCCGCCAGCGTGAACGGAAACACCACCACGCTCGGTCGCAGTGGCTCCGACTATACGGCCGCCCTGATAGGAGCCGCGCTGAACGCCACGGCGATTGAAATCTGGACCGACGTAAACGGCGTCCTTTCCGCCGACCCCCGCAAGGTACCGGAAGCATTTACCCTGCCGTACCTGACTTACGAAGAGGCCCGGGAAATGTCCCAATTCGGCGCGAAAGTAATTTTCCCGCCGGCCCTCAGACCGGCGATAGACCGGAATATCCCCATCCTGATCCGCAATACGTTTCAACCCGATTCCAGGGGGACCATCATCAATAACCATCCCCAATCGAAAAAATCCACCGTTATGGGTTTCTCTTCATTAAACGGTATTACCCTGATTCGGGTAAAAGGAAATGGGATGCCTGACGGCGTTGGTATTATGGGGCGTCTGTTTCATATTCTGGCAAAGGAAAAAATCAACCCTTTGTTCATTTCTCTGGCCCCCGGCGATCACGCCGTACGATTCGCTGTAAAAACGGAGGAAACCCAAAAGGCAAGGGCCGTCGTCGAAAAAGAGTTCGCCCTTGAAATCCAGGCAAATATGATGGAAACCATTAAGGCGGAAAATAATCTTTCCATCATAGCGGTGGTCGGACGAAATATGAGCCGGTTGCCGGCAATTTCAGGGCGCGTATTCAACGCTTTGGGTCGCAATGGAATAAAAATCGTTGCCGCCACGCAGGGTTCTTCGGAACGCAATATCTCGATCGTAGTAAATCAAAAGGATGAGACCAAAGCGGTACGCTCGCTGCACGACGCCTTTTTTAGCCGGACTTAACCCTGTGATACAATAGTTCCCCGCTCAGGATCAGGGGATCCTGAGCGATCAATGTGAGGGTGGGAATTAAGCGAACATTTTTTATTTTTCAATTCCGGTAACCGCGCAAAACCACAGCGCGGCCACCAGCCCACCCAACACTGACAAAAATATCGTCGGTCACCGCTACCGCCTCATAAGAACCATAAAAAGAAGGTACTAATCCCTTAATGTAGTAGTGCTTCCACATCGAACCGTTGAAATGGGATACATGTCCAAAGGCACCCACTATGAACACATTATTGATACCGCTGCCCCTGATGGCTGTCTTGTAAGGATAGCTGGGATGGGTGGTGTCCTCAATCCACCGAGAATGGACCGGATCATATTTAAATACTCCCGCACCAACAATATACCAACAGTCCAATGCATCAAACCAAAGACCGCTGAGGCTGGTGGGCAGGCCTTCATCGTTCATGAATGATAGTACTCCATCCTGCAACAACAATACTTTCTTATCCTGCGGGTTGACGAATCGGTTGGAAGCTACCATCAGGATCGTGGACATTCCCGTTTCCTCATCATACACCCCCCAAATGTCCCGAATAGGCAAATCCGTCCCGCTCTCCAAACGGGTAAACTCACTGCCGTCATAGTGGACGATGGTACCTTCATTGCCTACAAAGTAAAGATTGGTAGGAGAAACTCCCCAAATTTTTTCAACTGTTTCATCGCTATTGAGATCACGCCGCCACACCATACTAGTAATATTACCATCCCAATGATAAATGCTTCCCGAAGCAAACCAGATATCATTTTCTGAAAAAGCCCAAACACCACGAGGATGAATTGTGGGGGTAATTATCCCGGGACCATTTAATTGTTTAAGTGTCCACTCAATACCGTTCCAAACGGCTGCACCATAGACTGTATATGGTCGATTAAAAACTGTATCCGGTTCATCCGTCACAATATATCCCACTGCCCAGATATTGTTCTCATCCACAATTGCCACATCGTTCAGGTAACTGCCGGAGGTACCCAGGGTGTCCATTATCCAAGTAAAGTCGTGACTGGTAGTATCCATGGTCGTGACGGTGAGCTCTGCACTGGAATCGGCATATTCACTATCGATCACCCGGTAAGCCCGGTAGCGGTAGGTTGTGGACGGACGAAGACCGGTATCTTTCACCGCCGTGTCGGCGCCGGCTACTTCCGCTTCCAGTATCACGGAATCATTCCGGGTAAGACCAAAGGTCCAGGTGTTGGTGGTATCTTCAACACTGATTTTTAGACGAATAGTAGTAAGACTAATATCCCCGGCCTCCAGGTAAATGGTGGTGTCCTGTCGCCCGTTGACCGGCGGCTCCGGACAGGCAATGAATAGGAAACACAGCAACAGGATTAGAATGGGTCCTTTATTTCCTGCTGCAATAATGTTTGGTCCGGGATCAGGAAATCTTGGACGATTGTTTTGGCAGAATACCCAATAACGTAAAACCATTTCTGACAAAATAATTAACGATCGAAATAACATGCGAGGACTATTTTATTTAAACAAGTCAAATTAACAGCGGGTTTATTCATCAATGAGTTTCATTGAACCCTGATTCCGTTTTGACGAGCGAAGTTCGAAATCCCATACTATGAAGGGATGTCATACTGATCCCGCCGGGGCGGGAGAAGTATCTCTGGAAACTGCTTTGTTAAAGAAGCATAAGCCAGAGACTTCCCGACTTTCGATACGGGATTTTCAACTTCTCCCACGGGATCAAACAGTTACATTTTTACTATATCCAAAAAACATTCAATTCTTAAGACAGGTCTCACTAATCTAACGGAAAATTCAACCCGGGAAAGTGGTTTGGATAAAGTAACAGATTAATATAAAACGACAGCTTTACCCTGCGGACACGATTAATTGCCAAGAGTTTACGGACTGTCACTCCCCGTGGTTTGAACACTCCGCAAAACCATACTCACAGGATCGTTTTTTATTACTTTCAAACATCGTATTTTTCCCCCGCTTTTTCAGAGGTTAATCACACAAATTGCCACCGTAGCTCAGTTGGTAGAGCAGCTCATTCGTAATGAGCGGGTCGGGGGTTCGAGTCCCTTCGGTGGCTCTGTTGTTTATTTTAGGTACGGGAAGAGATTTAATAAGGCTGAGATTAAAGCTAAGGATATCTTTGAGTTTTTAATCCCCGTTTTTCGGCCATATAGAAAATACAACAAGACACTAGCTTGCCGGACAATCAAACCGATCCCTGAACCCCGACCCCTGATCCCTCCCACAGCAATAAATACGCCCCCATAACAGGGACATGGACAGAAAATCCCTACCGGTCGCTATTCCTTTTCCTATGCCTCAGTAGTTTTACTTAACGGAAATCCAGGAAAGCTGACTACAATTCTTTAATCAATCCAATCAGCGTTAAAACTTCTCCACATCCAATACTTCCACTTCAAAAATCAGGGTCGCGTTGGGTGGGATCGTTTTGCCAGCGCCCTGTTTACCGTAGCCCAGTTCCGGCGGAACGGTGAGAATGCGTTTACCACCCACCCGCATCCCGGGAATCCCTTCCTCCCAACCGTCGATGACCATCCCCACTCCCAGCGTAAACCGGAAAGGGCTTCGTCCGGGATTGTGCGAGGAGTCGAAAACGGTGCCGTCCGCAAGACGACCCGTATA
>JAADGP010000108.1:5968-13171 GCA_013152315.1 FCB group bacterium | reverse complement strand
GCACGTAATTCTTTCTTATTTTCCCGGTGTGAGCAAAACCGATTGGAACTGAAAAACCGTGCGCTGGAAATTTATTGATTCCAACCCCGAAACCATCGCCCGATTAAAGCGTGAATTTCGTTGCTCGGAAATTATTGCCCGCGTAATGGCCAACCGGGGACTGGCGTCAGTTCGCGACTCAAAACCCTTTTTCAACCCCACCCTGGATCAGTTTCATGATCCGTTTCTGATGAAGGATATGGATCGGGCCGTGACGCGTATCCGGGAAAACATCACAAAGCAAATACCGATTCTCATATTCGGCGACTACGATGTGGACGGAACAACGGGAGCATCCATGTTGTTTCTGGCGCTTCGCACCCTGGGCGCGACCGTCAGTACCTATATTCCCGATCGGGAACGCGAAGGATACGGACTATCATTACCGGGGATTGATCAGGCGAAGTCCATTGGTGCCGACCTGATCATTACCTGCGATTGCGGCATTAACGCCATCAATCAGGTTGCGTACGCCAATTCCCGGGGAATCGACGTCATTATTACCGACCACCATACCCCGGACGAAACCCTGCCCGAAGCCGTGGCCATTTTGAATCCCAAACGAAGCGATTGCGACTACCCGTTTAAAGGATTGTGCGGCGGCGGGGTAGCCTTCAAGCTGGTTTGTGCCCTGGCGGAAGAAATGGGCGTGGATTTTGACCAAATCCGGGATCTGCTGGACCTGATCACCCTGGGGACCGCCGCTGATATGGTACCCATCCTGGAAGAGAATCGCGTAATCGTACATCAGGGACTGGAAATGCTGCCGATTCACGGCCGACCGGGACTGAAAGCGTTACTGGAAACCGCCGGACTACTGGACAAAACCCTGTCCGTGGGGCAATTGGTGTTTGGCCTGGCACCCCGGATTAATGCCGCCGGGCGATTGGGAGACGCCAATCGGTCCGTCGAATTGCTCACCACCTCCGATTTCGAACGGGCCCGCGAATTGGCCCGGGAACTGGACCGGGAAAACCGCCGCCGTCAGGAAATCCAACAAACGGTGGTCGACGAAGCAATCCGGATGGCCAACGCCCATTTGGATCCGGACAATGAATACGCCGTTGTACTGGCCGGTTACGGCTGGCATCCCGGCGTGGTCGGCATCGTCGCTTCGCGAATTCGCGAAGAATTCCACCGGCCGGCCATTATTATCTCCATTGACGAAACCGGTTTGGGAAAAGGATCGGCCCGCAGCATTCCCGGACTGGACTTGTACCAGGTTCTGACGAATGTGAGCGAATACTTAGAAGGCTATGGCGGTCATCCCATGGCAGCCGGACTGACTCTCCGGGAAGACAATTTAATCTCCTTTCGAAAAGCATTTATCGCCCAGGCCAATGAGCTTCTATCCCCCCGGGACCTGGAACCTTCCATTACCCTGGACGGAGAAATGCGACTGACCGATATTAACGGCCGTTTCATGGACTTTCTTGAAAAGCTGGGACCCTATGGTCCCGGGAATATGCGGCCGAAATTTGCCGCCCGGCGGGTTGAAGTGGTGGGCAACCCACGCGTTATCGGAAACGGCGACCACATTCGTTTCAAAGTGCGACAAGGACATACTGTTTATCCCGCTATCGGGTTTAATCAATCACAACATTACGAAAAATTAATCAAAGGATTTCCCGTGGATCTGGCCTTCGTCGTGGAAATCAACGAGTGGCAGGGACAAACCACTATTCAATTAAACATTCGCGATATTAAATTGAGCAATATCAGGTAGTAGCGGAGCGGGCAAAACAGCCCGGTTAAAACCGTTGAATCCGAAAATTAAAAGAAAAAATCTTAATCCCCCAAAAAGGCGACTTCACGCATCACGTTTCACGTTTCACGCATCACCTCCCACGTTTCCCCGACCGTCGCCATGGATTTCCCCTACGTTCCCATACGCATTATCCATCGACCCGTGTCTCCGCCTTAATGGGCATCGTGAGAAAAATCATCCGGCAATTTAATTAAGAGGGAAAACAAATGAGACAGACCATGATTTCCGGGGTTGGTTATCACGTTCCGAAACGGGTAGTGACGAACCGGGAACTGGAACAGTTAATGGATACCAGTGATGAGTGGATCGTTACCCGCAGTGGAATCCGGGAACGCCATTGGGTCGAAGAGGGCGAAGGAACCTCGGATTTGGGAGTGGCAGCGGCGCAGAAAGCTATGACCATGGCCGGAGTAAAACCGGAAGCCATTGATCTGGTAGTGTTTGCCACTCTAACGTCGGATTATTTTTTCCCCGGTTCCAGCGCTCAGGTCCAGGAAAAATTGGGATTACGCAACGTCGGAGCATTTGACATCAAGGCGGCCTGCTCCGCTTTTATTTACGGGTTGTCTATCGGGGACCAGTTTATCAAGACCGGCCAGGCGGAAACCGTCCTGGTCATCGGGGCCGAAGTGCAATCGACGGCTCTTAATGTTTCCACTTCCGGCCGGGACATGGCGGTATTATTTGGGGATGGCGCCGGCGCCGTGATTCTCCGGCCCGGCGATGGACGCAGCGCGATTCTTTCCACCCACCTTCATGCCGATGGTAAACATCTGAAAGATTTGTGGTGCGAAGTGCCCGCCTCCCGTTTTAACCCGCGCGTTTCCCATGAAATGCTGAACGAAGGTCGCCAATATCCGCTTATGAACGGCCGGGAAGTATTTCGCAACGCGATTGTACGCTTTCCGGAAGTGATCAATGAAGCCCTAACGACCAACGGACTGACGTTGGACGACATTGCTCTGATCATTCCCCACCAGGCCAATCTTAGAATCAGCCAGGCGGTGGCGAAACGTCTGGGAGTGGGAATGGATCGGGTGTTCAGCAACATTCATAAATACGGAAATACCACCGCCGCTTCGATTCCGATCGCGCTGAGCGAAGCCTGGGAAGAGGGCCGGTTTTCCCGGGGTGATCATATTATCCTGGCCGCCTTCGGAGCCGGTTTTACCTGGGCCTCCGCCGCCATCCGCTGGTAGACCGTACGACAAGCTTCCAGCTTGTCGAGCTTGTCGGCTGTAAAAACAATCAACATCTTCGGCAAAGAGGCCTGCCATACTGTATATAAACGGGTGCGGAAAAAATGAGAATCCTTTGTAAACTAATGCAATTATAACCAAGTGATCAGATAAGGTTTCGAAATGGACAATCTTTTTTTTACGGAAGAACACGAAATGCTCCGGGATATGGTTCGTGATTTCGCGCAAAACGAAGTCGCGCCCGTTGCCCGGGAATTGGACGCCAGCGGTGAATTTCCGCAGGCGCTGGTGAAACAAATGGGTGAATTGGGACTCATGGGTATTCCGGTACCGGAAAAATACGGCGGCGCCGGCATGGACACCGTTGCCTATGCCGCGGCGGTGATTGAGTTGGCCCGGGTGGATGCGTCGGTGGCGATTACCATGGCCGCCCATACTTCCCTGGGCACCATGCCCATTGTCCTGGCCGGATCCGAGGAGCAGAAACAAAAATACGTCCCCCCCCTGGCCGCCGGCGAAATGCTGGGAGCATTCGGTTTAACCGAACCGGGGGCGGGCAGCGACGCCGGTAATACGCAAACCACCGCCGTGAAAGATGGGAACGAATTCGTGGTCAACGGCAGTAAAATTTTCATTACCAATTCCGGTGTAGCTGGGGTTCTGACGCTGACAGCCCGGACCATCATTGACGGCGAACGAAGAGGCATCGGCGCTTTTGTAACGCCGACCGATGTTCCCGGGTTGAAGATCGGTCCCAAGGAGAAAAAAATGGGGTGGCGCGCCAGCGACACCCGGCAGCTTTTCTTCGAAGATATGCGCATCCCGGCGGAAAATATGCTGGGTGAACCGGCCAGTGGTTTCAGGACCTTTTTGAAAACCTTGACCGGGGGCAGAATCTCCGTCGCCGCCCTGGCGGTGGGGACGGCCGAAGGGGCCTACGAAAAAGCTCTCCGTTATGCCACCGAACGAACGGCTTTCGGCAAACCGATCCACAAGTTTCAATCCGTGGGCTTTAAACTGGCCGATATGGCCACCCGGATAGAAGCCGCCAAGCTACTGGTTTTTCGCGCCGCCTGGCTGATGGACCAGGGTCGCGACGCGTTGAAAAACGCCGCCATGGCCAAGTTGTTCGCCAGCGAGGTGGCGATGGATGTAACCACCGACGCAATTCAAATCCACGGTGGCTATGGCTACGTGAAAGAATACGACGTGGAACGCTTTTTCCGTGACGCCAAAGTCCTGGAAATCGGCGAGGGAACCAGCGAAATCCAGCGCCTGGTAATCTCCCGCAAAATTGTCGAGGCAATTACCGCAGCATGAAAAGACGACCCGACAAACTGCCCCTTTCGCAACGCTTGAATACGCTGGCCCGCCGTTATTGGCCCCAAACCCTGATCCTGTTCGCGCTGGTGTTTTTCCTGTCGCTCTTTTTCCCCCGGGGAACCACTCTTAAATATTCCTATAAACTGGACGATATCGCCCGGGAACAAATCATTGCCCCGTTTACTTTTCCCATCCTGAAATCGGAAGAAAAATATAAAGCGGACCTGGAAGAAGCCATCCGTAAAGTGCCCTTTGTCTTTAAACGCGACCAGGCCCTGGTTGACGAACAAATTAAGGCCATCGACAATTTCTTTTCCCTGGCGGAAAAAATACGTGCCGCCCGGCGCCGGTTAAATCAATCCAAAGACCTGGTCTATCGTTATCGCTACGAACCGCAATACAAAGAAGCCAAGGCGGAATACGCGGCGGACAGCACCGCCCTGGCCACCCTGCTGGAAACATTTTATCAAAATTACACCTTCGACGGCGATCCGAAACATCTGGAAGCCTTTTTGGAACTGCCGGAAGCCAATGGTCCCAAGTACGATCTCGAGGCTTTCAAGGAAGATATTCTCCAGATCTGTCGCGATCGCTGGGCCGAAGGAATCTACAACATCAACCGGGATAAGATCATTAGCGATAAGGTTTCGATCAAACAGGGAGAATTTCCCATATTGGCTGATCCGGAAGAATTTCAGGATCTTCACGAAGCCCGGATAAAAGCCACGGAAGAGGTCGCCAAACTCTATCAGGACGAAAAAGATCCGCGACGACTGTTATGGGACGGCTTATTGATCGAATTTATGAAACCCAATTTGGTGTACGATGCGGAAACCACTGAACGGCATCAACAGGAGGCCATTAAGAATGTTCCCCGTTTCCAGGCGACGGTCCTGGAAAACGAACGCATCGTCGATAAAAACACGCGAATCACGGAGGACATACTGCTGAAACTCGAATCGTTGTCCCTGGCGATGAGCAAACGTCAACGGGCTGAAACGAGTTGGGATTGGTTCCTTTCCTACCTGGGACGCGTCATTGTGATTGCCGTGGTATTGTCCTTTTTCTTTACGTTTTTGCTCATTTACCGTACCCATATTTACGACGATTGGAGAATGATGCTGCTGATCGCCCTCATTTTTATTACCGAAATGGGGTTGGCCCATTTGGTGGTCATGCGCCTGGATTTGCCGGAATATTTGGTACCGATTACCGTGGCGGCGATGATCCTGACCATCCTGTTTGACGCGCGAATCGGGTTTATGGGCACTACCTCCTTGGCCATCCTGACCGGCATCATGATCGGGAACAATATGGATTTCGTAGTTGTGGCCATGCTTACTTCCACGGTAGCCATGTACAACGTGCGCCAGCTTCGGACACGCAGCCAGATATTCACCACGATTTTCTCACTCATCGGGGCCAGCATATTGGGAGCGGTAGGACTGGGCATGTTCAAAAACAGCGCCTGGGAAATTGTTCAAATGGATCTGATGTTCCTGTTGATAATGAGCGTCCTGGCTCCAATCGTGACCTACGGATTAATCGGGCCGCTGGAAATCGCCTTCCGCGTTACCACGGACTTTACCTTGCTGGAGCTCCTGGATTTTAACCACCCGCTGCTGAAACGTCTCCAGCGGGAAGCCAACGGCACGTTTAACCACAGTGTTGTGGTGGGAAACCTGGCGGAAGCCTGCGCCAACGCCATCGGCGCCCGGTCACTTCTGAGTCGTGTGGGGGCCTATTACCACGATATCGGTAAGATGACCCGCCCGGAATATTTTATCGAAAACCAGTACACCGGTGTCAATCGCCACGACAACCTTACGCCCGTTATGAGCGCGAAAATCATTAAAAATCACGTAAAGGATGGATTGAAACTGGCGGAAGAATACGGGCTTCCCAAAATCGTAAGCGATTTCATTCCCATGCACCACGGAACCACCCTGACAGAGTATTTCTATCGCAAAGCGCTGGATCAAGCCGAAGACCCTTCCCAGGTGGATGATACCATCTTTCGCTATCCGGGTCCCAAGCCCAATACCAAGGAAACCGGTATTCTGATGATCTGTGAGGCGGTTGAAGCCGCCGTGCGGTCGATTAAAAATCCGGATATCTTTAAAATCGAGGAAATGATCGATAAAATCATCCGTAAACGGGTCGAGGGCGGGCAATTGGCAGAATGTCCCCTGACCCTGGATGAACTGCGACGGATCAAAGGAACAGTCGACGGCGCCGAGGGAATGCTCCCGGTTCTCAGGGGGATTTACCACATTCGGATCGAATATCCGGATGAGAAATCGGAAGACAAGAAAAAAACATCCCGCACACCCAAAGCATGATTGCTGTTCGGGTAGAGATTCATCCCGCTTTAAGGGGCCCTGACCCGAAGGCGTCCAAGGCTCTTCTCAATCATGTTCTAAAGGCGGAAGGTGTTCACGACGCTGACATTACCATAATATTCGGGGATGATGAGTTGTTACGTGACCTGAAGAAAACCTTTTTCAAAAAGGATCAATTTACCGATGTGATCGCCTTTCGTTTGAACGACTACAAAGAACCGGCCGTTGAAGGAGAATTATACATCAGTCTGCCTAGGGCGGAAGAAAACGCCCGGGAACTGGGAGAGCCTTTTCCAAAAGAAGTGGGACGCCTGATCATTCACGGCGGATTGCATTTGCTGGATTACCATGATCACACTACCGAGGAGAAACGGCAAATGCAGGAAATAGAAGACCGTTACCTCGATCAATTCCCGTGGAAAACCCTGTTTAAAACCTGACCGGATAACCTCAACTCCGAAGTTAATGCCAAAGTATCCGATCCCTCTGATTGCAAGTCCTTTCCATTTTTTATGACCCCCTGTGGTCCCCC
>JAADGP010000108.1:0-5941 GCA_013152315.1 FCB group bacterium | reverse complement strand
GGGGGACTTGAAAGGTATTGGCATTTAGAAATCCAATGTTTTTCTGAATGAATGTCCCATTTTAAATCCCTGCCTGCTTGCCTCGTTCAATCTGCCAATTAACAATCCAAGGCCCTCATCTTTAATTTTTCTTCATACCTTGGTGTTCAACCAAATAAATCCCCTTTGAAAAGAGGGGAGTGGGCTTGCCTGGCGTAGTGAAGCGTAGCCAGAGCTTGCCCGGCGTAGTGAAGCGTAGCCAGGACTTGTCTGGCGTAGTATAACGTAGCCAGATGTATTCGGAGAATTGCAATCGGTAGAAAGTTCAGATTTGGAATGTAAGTTTCACTATGAAGAGTTGAACAATATAAACTCCAAAATCATTTTATTTCGTGCTCTTGTGGTGAAAATCACCCACCCCGGATCCCTAATCCCTGACATCTACGACGGTCCGAATGGGTAACCGTAACCCCGGAAAGTAAATATTTTTTATCGGCCTTTGTTTTGTAGGCACATACCAGTCTAAATGTGTATTTTTATTGACTGGTTTTGAGGGGATGAAATACAAAAACCAGCTCATTTTTTTGACTTTGATCACAGGTATTGATAAAACATGAAGGTATTAAAGTTTGGCGGGTCTTCCATAAAGACCCCGGAACGCATTCGGAACGTATTACAGATTATCCGGACATCACTTGACGAAACCGATGCCCGCGCGGTGGTCGTATCGGCCTTTGGCGGAGTTACCGATCAGTTGATCAATTTAAGTACCGAAGCGGCCAAAGGAAACAGCGCTTATACCGTACAGTTGGAAGAATTAAGTCAACGGCACCGGGCGTGTGTCCGGGAACTTATTCCCACCGCTCACCGGGAAGAAGTTTTGAATACGGTAAACCGGTGGATGCAGGAATTGGAAGATATTGTCCAGGGGGTGTACCTGGTACGGGAAGTAACTTCGCGGACCCGCGATCTGGTATTAAGCTTTGGCGAGCGCCTGTCGGCGTTCATTATCAGTAAAAGTCTGTCCGCTTCGGGAACCGAGGCGGAATATCTGGATGCCCGGGAAGTCATTATTACCGATAGCCGGTTCGGACTGGCACAGGTCGATCTGAAAACCTCCTATCTGAATATCCGGGAGCGTTTTAAGAACGGTTCAGCCCTCCGAATCGTCACCGGGTTTATCGGTTCCACCCGGGAAGGAGAAACAACCACTTTGGGGCGCAGTGGGTCGGATTACACGGCATCGTTGGTCGGCGCTGCCCTAGAGGTGGATGAAATTGAAATCTGGACCGATGTGGACGGCGTCTTAACAGCCGATCCGCGGATTGTCAGCGATGCTTTTCCCATCGAATCCATGACTTACGAAGAAGCCATGGAAATGTCGCATTTCGGGGCAAAAGTTATCTTTCCACCCACATTACAACCGGCGATGAAAAAGAAAATCCCCATCCGAATCCGGAACACGTTCCACCCCGACAGTCCCGGGACCTTGATTGCCCACCAATTGGCAAAAACCAACCGCGCGGTTACGGGTATCTCTTCCATCGAGCAAATCGCTTTCCTGCGGGTCCAGGGAAGCGGTATGATTGGCGTGGCCGGTATCTCCGGTCGCCTGTTCCAGGCCCTGGCGCAGAACGACATTAACATTATCCTGATCACCCAGGGATCATCGGAGCACTCCATCTGTTTTGCCGTCGAACCCCACGCGGCAGCCAAGGCCCGTGAGGTCATTGAAGAGGAGTTCGAACTGGAAATGAAGACCGGCGTGATCGATAAGGTCCTGGTTGAAACAGACCTGTCTATCCTGGCGGTAGTGGGTGAAAATATGCGGCATACGCCCGGAATTGCCGGAAAAGTGTTTAACTGTTTGGGAAAACACGGGGTGAATGTCATTGCCATTGCTCAGGGATCGTCGGAGCGCAATATTTCCATTATCGTAGCCAAAAAAGATGAATCCCGGGCGATTCAACTCCTGCACGACACGTTCTTCCGTCCGGGAAAGAAAACCCTGTATGTTTACGTGGTTGGCCCCGGATTGGTAGGCCGGGAATTGTTGTCCCAAATGGAGGCTCTTCCCGGTGATCGGATTACGTTGGTATTGCGCGGGGTGGCCAACAGCAAAAAAATGGTTTTGGATCCCAACGGGATTCCTTTTACCGAATGGCAGGACCGGTTGCGAAACTCCCCGGCGGTCATGGATCTGAGAACTTTCGTAAAGGAAATGATTTCCGGGAAAGACGGATACACGGTTTTCGTTGATTGCACCGCCAGTGATGCGGTAGCCGCGCAATACCCGCGGGTTTTGTCGGGCGGCATATCGGTGGTGACTCCCAACAAAATAGCCAATACCCAAAGTTGGGATTCGTTCCGTAAGCTGCAAACCCTCGCCGGAAACAACAGCGTTTCCTTTTTATACGAAACCAACGTGGGGGCGGGTTTGCCGATCATCCGCACTTTGAGAAATCTGGTGGAATGCGGCGATGAGATCCTCAGGATCGAAGCGATTCTCTCCGGCACGTTAAGCTACGTGTTTAATACAATCGACGCCTCGACAAGCTTCAGCAAGGTGATTCGGATGGCCATGGAGAAGGGGTACACGGAACCGGATCCCCGTGATGATTTGAGCGGGCAGGATGCGGCGCGGAAAATTCTTATTTTGGTGCGGGAATTGGGAATCCCCCTGGAAATGGAAGATATCGCCGTGGAAAAACTTGTCCCCGATGAAGTCGCCGATGCCGCTTCCGTTGAGGATTTCCTGGCTAAACTGGAAACGACCGATGCCGACTGGGAAGCCAAACGGTTGAAAGCCGAAAAAGAGGGCAAAGCATTGCGTTACCTTGCCAAATATGAGAATGGAGTTGCCGCCCTTACTTTGGAAGCGGTGGATAACCGCCATCCTTTTTATTCCCTGACCGATAACGAAAACATTGTAGCTTTTACCACCGCCCGTTACCGCGAACACCCGCTGGTGATTCGCGGTCCGGGTGCCGGTGCGTCGGTTACCGCAGCAGGGGTTCTGGCAGATATTTTACAAACGATAAACAGGTAAGAAATGATGAAAAAAATACCAGTGGGAGTTCTGGGTGCCACCGGTAGCGTGGGAATCCGGTTCGTGGAATTGTTGGTGAACCATCCCTGGTTCGAGATAACGGCATTGGCCGCTTCGGAGCGTTCGGCCGGAAAGAAATACCGGGAGACGATTCAGAGCCGGCTTACGTTCGAACTGCCCGCCGAAATCGGCGACATGGCGGTTCAGGCCTGCGAGCCGGGTTTGCCCTGTCGGTTGGTTTTTTCCGGACTGGACTCCGCCGTGGCCGGCGGGATTGAAAAAGCCTTTGCCAACGCCGGTTATGCTGTGGTTTCCAACTCCAAGAATCACCGTATGGACACAAATGTACCACTCCTTGTCCCGGAAGTAAATGCGGACCATTTGGGTCTGGTCGTTCACCAATCGTTCGGCGACGGGATGATTGTTACTAACCCCAATTGCTCCACCGTAGGCATGGTGATGGGACTGAAACCGTTGCTGGACAACTTCGGACTGGAAGCGGTGCACGTCGTTACGATGCAGGCCCTTTCCGGGGCCGGATATCCGGGCGTGCCCAGTGTGGATATTATCGACAACGTAATCCCCTATATCGGCGGGGAAGAAGACAAAATGGAAACCGAGCCGTTAAAGATTATGGGGCGTTTGAATAAGGACCATATCGATTACATCGAATTACCCATCAGCGCTTCCTGCAATCGGGTCGCGGTTCTGGACGGACACCTGGAATCGGTTTCGGTTAAATTGAAAACCAAGGCCGAACCGGAGGAACTTATCCGGGCCTGGAATACCTATCGGGGCGAACCTCAGGAATTGGATTTACCCCTGGCTCCGCAACAACCGCTGCGTTATTTCACCGAACCCCAGTATCCCCAGCCGAAACTGCACCGGGATTTGGGCAAAGGAATGGTGGTGAGCATCGGCCGCCTGCGAAAATGCAATCTATTGGATTATAAGTTTACGGTATTGTCCCACAATACCGTCCGGGGCGCGGCCGGCGGCGCGATTCTTAATGCCGAACTGATGGTGAAGAAGGGCATGTTAGGTTCGGTATGAGCAAACAATTACGGGTATTTGCCTCCGCCACCGTCGCCAATGTATCCTGTGGTTTTGATGTGCTGGGCTTCGCAATCGACCAACCCGGCGATGAAATAACCGTTCGTATGCGGGAAGAACCGGGTGTGGTAATAAAATCCATAACCGGTGATGAGGGACGTCTCCCCCTGGACCCGGAAAAGAATACCGCCGGAGTATCCATAAAAAAATATCTGGAACATATTGGATTTGACCGGGGAGTGGAAATCGAGCTGTACAAGGGGATTCCCATCGGCAGTGGGTTGGGCTCCAGCGCCACCAGCGCCGTGGCCGGTGTTTTCGGCGTTAACGCGCTTCTGGGCAAACCCCTTAAGCGGGAGGAACTGCTCCCTTTTGCCCGGGAAGGGGAACGGGTCGCCAGCGGTACCGCCCACGCCGACAACATCGCCCCATCGCTCCTGGGCGGGTTTACGTTAATCAGGAGTTACGATCCCCTGGATGTCGTAAAACTGAAAACTCCCGCGCAATTATACTGTTCCGTAGTCCTCCCCGAACTGGAAGTGCAGACAAAAATGGCGCGTGAAATTTTGCAGGATCAAATCCCGTTGGACAAGGCCGTGGTTCAATGGGGGAACCTGGCGGGATTCATTGCCGGATTAACGACTTCCGATTATGACCTTCTCGGCCGGTCCCTTCAGGATGTGATCATCGAGCCCGAGCGGTCCAAACTGATTCCCGGTTTTGAAGCGGTAAAACAGGCGGCGCTCGCAGCCGGCGCCCTGGGCTGCGGAATTTCCGGATCGGGACCGTCCTTGTTTGCCCTGACAATTGATAAAAAAACCGCCGGGAAAGTCGGTGAGGCCATGAAAACGGCCTTTCTCCGCAAGCAAATCCGGAGCAAAGTTTACATTTCGGGGATCAACCAACAAGGTCCCGTAATACTTTCTTAGTTTACCATGCAATACATCAGCACTAAAGGCGCCAGCGCTCCCGTATCGTTTAAAGCAGCGGTATTGACCGGCTTGCCGCCGGACCGGGGGCTTTATTTTCCGCAACGGATTCCAGCCCTACCCGATACCTTTATCCGTTCTCTCCCGGATATGACCTTCCAGGAAATTTCTTTAACCGTGGCGGAAGTCTTATTGGAAGGAGATATCCCGCAGACGGTATTGAAGCGGATGGTGGATGACACCCTTCAGTTTGATGCCCCCCTGGTCCCGTTGGAACCGGGCGTGGAGGTGTTGGAACTATTCCACGGACCCACGTTGGCCTTCAAGGATTTCGGCGCCCGCTTCCTGGCCCGGGTAATGGCCTATTTTATCGAAGGTGAATCCCGGGAAATAACCGTCCTGGTAGCGACATCCGGTGATACCGGGAGCGCCGTTGCCAGTGGGTTTTTTCAGGTCCCGGGAATCCGGGTGGTTATCCTGTACCCCTCCGGAAAAGTGAGCAAAATTCAGGAAAAACAGCTTACCACCCACGGCGGCAATATCACGGCCCTGGAGATTGAAGGTACGTTTGACGATTGCCAACGATTGGTGAAATCCGCTTTTTCGGACAAGGACTTCGAAAAAAACCGACGGACGCTCACATCGGCGAATTCGATTAACATCGCCCGCCTTATTCCCCAGTCGTTTTATTATTTTTACGCTTATTCCCGATTGGAACAATCGAAACGACCGGTGATCTTTTCCGTTCCCTGCGGCAATTTCGGTAACCTCACCGGCGGCATATTGGCAAAACGGATGGGGTTGCCGATTGATCGATTTATCGCGGCTACCAACGCCAATGATGTCTTTCCCAAATTCCTCCGCAGCGGTGTTTACCGGCCGGAGCCTTCCAAACAGACTCTTTCCAATGCAATGGATGTGGGCGACCCCA
>JAADGP010000120.1 GCA_013152315.1 FCB group bacterium | reverse complement strand
GAGACTATTTTTCAGGTCATCGCTCATCGGTTCATTCAACATGCCGGCCGCATCCGCCCTGCACCGTTGGCAATGTGCCATTTGACGAAGATACTTTCCGCATTGTTCACGGATCGCGGACAGCGCCTTTGCGGTAGGCGCTTCAATGTCCTCGAACTCGGTGCCGGCCAAGGGATAAAGGGGCATGGCGTTGAAGGTATAGGCGCCCAGAGAACCGGCCTTTTTCGCTATGTCAACAACATGCTCGTCATTTACACCCGGTATAAGCACGGTATTTACTTTAACGGCGATTCCCTCCTTCCCAAGCGCCTTAACCACGGCTAATTGACGCTCTATTAATATTTCCGCGGCTTTCCGGCCGCGATAAATTGTCCTTCCCTCTCTTGCCCAGGCATAGATTTTCTCACCGATTTCCGGATCAACGGCATTTACGGTAATCGTCATATGCGTCACACCGACATTCTTCAATATGCCGATATAAGGCCACACATTAAAACCGTTGGTGGCCACGCAAAACTGCATCGACGGATATTTCCCCCGTATTAATCGCAATGTTTCAACGGTCTTTCCCGGAGTCGCGAAAGCATCTCCCGGGCCGGCGATACCGACAACCGAAATATTTTTCAATCGTTTGGTAAGCATATCAAAATAGGCCAATGCCTGCCGGGGTGAGAGGACCTCCGTGGATACACCGGGCCGGTTTTCGTTGAGACAACTATATCGCCGGTCACAAAATTTGCATTTAATATTGCATTTAGCCGCAACCGGGAGGTGAACCCTGGCATATCGATGCCTGGCATCGAAATCAAAACAGGGATGCGTGGATTTATTTCCTAATGTTTCCGCTTTCACATTCCATTCCTCTCTTACATATACGAATGTCCCACGGGCGATTTTGCCTGGGTACACTCGATAATGGTGTTGACGATACGATCAAAAAGTTCCTGGCTGCCCCGATATCCCAAATGCAATAACCGCCCCCCGCCAATGCGATCGTGTACCGGAAAGCCGATACGAACCAGGGGAATATCTAATTCACGGGCTATTGCGTAGCCTTTGCTGTTCCCCACCATGAAATCGGGACGCAAAATTCTTGCTTCATCCAAAATATCGGCAAAGTCGGCGCCTTCACGGACCGAAATCGATCGTCCGTAGCCGGCTCCCATTTCCGATATCGTTTTTTTCATGGTGCCGCTTTTGGAACCGGAAGCACAGAGCACCGGGACGACACCGATTTCAAGCAGGAACGATGTCATTGCTATGACCAGGTCCTCCTCGCCGAATACAATTGCTTTTTTTTCGAAAATATATTTGTGGGCATCGGCATAAGCATCAATGAGTCTTCCGCGTTCCTCCCCATATTTCGCCGGCATTTCTTTCCCGCTCAATTGTCCCAATACACTGAAAAATTCATCACTGAGGGTTATGCCGATCGGCATTCCAAGGGTATACCGCGGCACGGAATACTTCTCACCGGCACTCCCGCCCGTTTTCAGGGTGTGCCCAAATTCGATGGTTGCCTGTGAGCATCCCAGGGAAACAATCTCATCATAGGTTGTTCCTCCCTTTGGGATTCTTTGATATTCTTTCCACAAGGGACCGTCCAATGTTTCCGAATAATCGGGAAGCATCACCCAGGGCAAACCAAAATCGGAAAAAATTTCTTTCAGATAACGCATATCCGCGGGTGAAACAAAACCGGGAAACAGGGCAATCCGATCGGTACGGTCGCCCCCGCGCGCCAATGACTTTACCAAGGCCTTTACGGATTCATAAAATCCATCCATGTGTGTCCCCCGGTAACTTGGTGTGGAGACATGAATAATCTCCGGTAAATCCGTTCCGGCATTCGCCTTTTTGAATTCGCTTATATACATCGGCACATTATCCCCGATGGTTTCGCTGAGACAAGTGGTGGCGACACCAATAATTTCAGGGTGGTACTGACTGCCAACATTCATTAAAGCTTTTTTAAGGTTATCGCCACCGCCGAAAACGGCAGCGGCCTCCGCAAAACTCGATGAAGCAATATCGACCGGCTCCCTGAAATGGCTGATAAGATATCTTCGGATATAGGTCGCGCATCCCTGTGAACCGTGCAGAAGGCACAACGCATCCCGCACACCCTTAAATACCAGGGAGGCTCCCAAAGGAGCGCACAACTTGCAGGGATTGGTTGTGGCCGTAAAGTTTTTCTCAGCCGATATCATTTGCCATTCTCCCTGTCTTTCGTGGAGAAAACCTCCAAACAGGACTCATCACCGAGGAATAAACCTCTTTTGCAAAATTCACCATTCCTTCGTAACCGGCCAATATTTGTTTTCGCTCATGGTTGTGATCACAAAAGCCTATCCCCAGTTTGTAAGCCAGGGGTCTTTCCTTAACACCTCCGATAAACAAATCCACTTCCTTCTCGAGTGAAAAATTCGCCAGTTCAACCGGATTGGAATCGTCGAGAATAATCGTACCCGGGAGGCACATGTCCTTAAGTCGCGTGTAGTCGTCGATGTTGCCGGTCTGAGACCCGACAACGGCTACCTCCATACCCAGTAAATGTAAGGCCTTGATCAGAGAAAAGGCCTTGAACGCGCCCCCGACATAAATCGTGGCTTTCCGGCCTTTCAGTTTTTTCCGATAACGTTGTATTTGCCGATTAACCCGTTCAACTTCCGATTCGACAAGCAGGCCGGTGCGTTCCAGAATTTCCGTGTCGTTAAAAAAACGAGCCACGGCAAAGAGCGCCTCCGAGGTATCTTCAATCCCGAAATAGGAAACACGGATATAAGGGATACCATACTTTTCCTTCATCTTTTTCGCCAGATACATCATGGAACCGGAACATTGGATTACATTTAACGAAGCCCCATGTGAACGGCCGATATCCGCCACCCTACCATCTCCGGTCATGACGGAAACCACTTCAACGCCCATCCGGCGGTAATAATCCCGAATAACCCACGTTTCCCCGGCAATGTTGAAGTCACCAAGAATATTGATGCTGAATTCGGGGACTTTGTCGGTCGCTTCGCGGCCGATGATTTTCAGGAGCGCTTCACAGGCAGCCCTGTAACCGTCTTTTTTAGTCCCCTTAAAGCCCTCGGAATGAACAGGCAGTACCGGAATCCCTTTTTCACCGGCAACCCGTTTACAAACCGCGTCGACATCATCGCCGATAATCCCCACTATGCAGGTGGCATACACGAACGCTGCTTTGGGATGGTAGATGTCGATTAATTCAATAAGGGAATTGTACAGTTTTTTTTCACCGCCGTAGATAACGTTTTTCTCCTGAATATCCGTCGAAAAACTCAATCTGTGGAGTTTCGGTCCGGACGAAAGAGCACCCCGGATGTCCCAGGTGTAAGCAGCACATCCGATCGGTCCATGAATAAGATGCAAGGCATCGGCAATCGGGTAAAGCACTACCCGTGATCCGCAAAACACGCAAGCCCGTTGGCTCACGGATCCGGCAACGCTATTGCGTTCACAACCGATGTTGAACGTGTCTTCGCCCTTGCGAAAAACCTGCTTTTCACGCTGTGCCAATACTTTAACCATTTTCACACTCGCTCATATTCCAAAGAGTATTGGAGTTCCATGGATACCAGCGATGTCCCCGAGGTTCCATGGCCTTATTTCGTTTCATTAAATTTCTCATGAATACATAACCGGATTGAACCAGCAATGAGGTTACATCACAAGTTCGAAACTTTCTTCCGGAGCATCCCTGTCCTGCCGGTCCATCAGGGCGGACAAGATCGTTTCCAGTAAACGCATCGCGCCGGAATAGCCGACCGTTGGGAAATAACTATGACCAATCCTGTCCAGAATCGGGAATCCCATTCGCACAAAAGGAATATCCTCGTCCCTGGCGATATATTTACCGTAGGTATTGCCGACGAGAAGGTCCACGGGTTCGTTCTTAATGAGCTGGTGCAGCAGAAATAGATCGGCATTTGCACCATTCCTGACATTTGCATTGGGGACCTTGTCTTTCAGGATGTTTCTGATCCTTGGCACAAACTGTTTACCGGGCGTACCACTAATAATATGGATGGGTTTCATTTCAAGGTCCACCAGGAATTCGGTAAGCGCCATCAGTTGGTCCGGATCGCCGAACAAGGCAACCTTTTTATTATAGAAGTATTGTTGCATATCGGTAATAATATCGACCGCCCTTCCCCTTTCGGCGGTAATCGATACCGGTACTTCCACACAGGCTGCCCGGCTCAAACCGCTGATAAATCTGTCCGTAGCGGAAATCCCGATGGGGAGATCGAGCAATTCATATTTCACTTTGCATTTGGTATCCAACAAGGCGGCTGCGCTTTCGGTGCCGAAGGGCCCGAGCGCAATTGTCAGTTTGCTGTCTCCCGTACTTCTCAGATCCGGTATCGTAACACCCCCCTCGGGATAAAACATGTGTTTCCCCTTTTGAGGAGCGTCCAGGACATCGGAGGTATCGGGAAAAAGAATGATTTTCACACCCATCTCCTTGGCGATTCTTTTTATTTCCCTCATATCCGACGGCTCGATCCACCCCGGAATAATATTAATCTGATCACGGTACCTCCCTGTTGATTCGGAAAAATATTTCACCATTCCGGCCACCATATTCGCATAGCCGGTAACATGCGAGCCTACATAACTGGGAGTGTTGCAGTGAATCACATGCTTTCCTTCCGGAACTTTTCCATCTTCATAGGCCTTGCGGATAATTTGGTTTATGTCATCCCCAATTGTTTCCGAAAGGCACGTGGTATGAACCGCAATCACTTCGGGAGTATACACGGTAAACATGTTGTTAATGGCCTGGAGCAGGTTGGCCTGTCCTCCAAACACCGAGGCCCCTTCCGTAAAGGAACTGGTGGCGGCCATGACGGGCTCTTTAAAGTGTCGGGTAAGGGTACTTCTATGGTAGGCACAACAGCCCTGGGAACCATGGCTGTGTGGCAAACAACCATGGATTCCCAGCGCGGCATACATCGCTCCAATCGGCTGGCAAGTCTTGGCAGGATTTATTGTAAGCGCATTTCTTTCTTTAATTTCAGAAGGTGTATGTCGTAAAAGCATTAATTTCTCCTTTATTGAAAAGGTCTACAAAGAGACAAATTCAGCCGTGATTTCCGCCCCATTCTTTTCCCAGGGAGGTGTTATCAAATCCCAAATGCGGGTATTGACCATACGATCAATTTCCTGGTAGAAATTGATCGCCCCCCGGAATCCGGCATAGGGCCCGCCATAATCGTAACTGTGCAACTGTTTCAAAGGGACACCCATTTTCTGCACAACATATTTTTCCTTGATTCCGGCACAGAATATGTGCGGCTTGTAGAATTCAATTAATTTTTCCGTTTCATAATGGGTAATATCATCCACAACAAGCGACTGTTTACTCATCTCCGCCATTAATCCATTATATTCGCCAATTTCGAGGCCCTTTTTCTTGAGCTCCAGGATTTCTTCTGAAGTTTTCCGGGGACGATATCGTTTTTCATCCTTTTCGACAAACAGCTCTTCAATATTGCGACTGTCGGCGTCGATTTTTATGTCGGGCAGAACATCACGGCCCTCATAATCATCGCGGTGGCCGAATTCATAGCCGGCGCAAACCGTTTTCATTCCCAGTTCATTAAACAGCTCCTGGTAATGATGGGCCCGTGAGCCACCGACGAAGAGCATGGCCAGTTTCCCTTCGCACCGCGGTCTCGTTTCGCTTAAAACCTTGTTTACCGCCGCCATTTCATTCCTGATAAGTTTCTCCACCCGGTTAATAAGTTTTTTATCACCGAAATACTGGGCCATTTTTCGCAGGGATTTTGCCGTGGCTTTCGCGCCGGTAAAATTCACCTTCAACCAGGGAATCCCGAATTTCGTTTCCATCATCTCGGCCATGTAATTGATGGACCGGTGACACATGATCACGTTAAGATCCGCTGTGTGTGAATTCGCGAAGCGGCCCATATCCGAGTTCCCGCTGAAGGTGGAAATCAGCGTAAACCCCGCCAACTCAAGAATACGTTCCAGTTCAAACGCGTCGCCGCCGATATTGTATTCACCAAGCATATTGATCTTGAAATCACCTTCCCTTACCGTATCATCGAGACCCACTACGTGTTTGAAGAGACCGTTGTTGGCGATGTGGTGACCGGCGGACTGGCTTACCCCTTTATACCCCTCACAACTGAATGCAAAAACATTAATTCCCAGTTTCTTTTTCATTTCCTTGGCAATCGCGTGGACGTCATCTCCGATCAAACCGACGGGACAGGTAGAAAAAACACTGATTGCCTTGGGCTTAAAGAGATCGTAGGCTTCCTGAATAGCCTCCCTCAGTTTCTTTTCGCCGCCGAAAACGATATTTGAGTCCTGCATATCCGTCGAAAAACAGTAGGTCATATAATTCTCACCTTCGGCGCCTTCGGGTTTGGTTTGATTTCTTCTTGTCAGCCAACTGTAAAAACCGCAACCAATCGGTCCGTGGGTAATGTTTATGATGTCCCTGGTGGGACCGAGGACCACTCCTTTGCAACCGGCATAAGCACATCCGCGTTGTGTAATAATTCCGGGAATAGTTCGGACGTTCGCCTGGATTTTCTGTTCGTCCTCCGGATCCCTGATAACAATGGATTTATTTCTTTTCCGCGCGACTTTCGGCGGATACTTTGAAAGGATTTCCTCCTTTATCGCGGTTGGTGGTTTTGGGATATTGTGTTCCATTATTATAGTCCTCCTGAAGAATCAAGAACGGTTCCTCCCGATTCCCCTCTTACGGTTTCTCCCGTCCTGACGCGCGTGGCCTCCAGAATGGGCAAAACAAATATTTTTCCGTCACCGGCATTCCCGGTGTGGTTTGCCTTAATGATCGCCTTTACCGTCCTTTCGACAAAATTGTCCGAGACAATTACCGTTATGAGTCTTTTAGGTACGAGTCGGGGACCATCTCCCAATAAGGAAATTGCCTCTTGGCGTCCTTCCTTGGCGCCTTCAAGGATCCGGAAATCAACCAATCCTTTTCCGCGTCCAAGAACCTTCCCGGTAGCTGTAAAAGAGGTTATTCCAACCTCATTAAGCGCCCTTTTAGTCGCATTTATCCGGTTAATGCGAATCATTGCCATAACTTCTTTCACGGTTCACTCCTTGGTTGATACTTCTTTAACACCGGAACTGATAGTATAGGCCTCGAGTACGGGAGAAACGAAAATTTTCCCGTCTCACCATAAGCTCCCATATCCCCTGTTTTCGCCGCCTCGATAATCGTTTTGACCACGAAATCCTTATCTTTCTCTTTTATTACCGTGAGAAGCAATTCCTTGGGAAGTTCATCATAGGTAACACTCCCGACTTTCAAACCTCGCTGTTTCCCACGCCCATATACGGAAATTCTTGTTACGGCAGGATATCCCGCTTCCAAAAGTCCGGCAAGCACCGCATCGGCCTTTTCCGTCCTGACAATTGATCTGATCATTAACATGACTTATCCTCTGTTTTTATTGAAAAATTACGAGCACCAACTTTACCGAAAGGATCAGACCATCCCGAAATCAACCAGCAGGTTTTCAAGATCATCAATCTTCATCGGTGTTGGTACCACAAACATATCGTTTTCATCGATTTTCCTGGCAAGCGTACGGTATTCATCGGCTTGCGAATGTTCCGGTTCGTACTCAATGACCGTCTTCCTGTTTATTTCAGCGCGTTGAACAACATTGTCCCGCGGTATGAAATGGATCATTTGAGTACCCAATCCTTTTGCGAATTCTTCAATCATTTCTTTTTCATTGTCCACCATCCGACTGTTGCAGATGATGCCCCCCAGTCTGACTCCGCCGGCATCCGCAAATTTCACGATTCCTTTGCAGATATTGTTGGCGGCATACATCGCCATCATTTCCCCGGACACAACGATGTAAATTTCCTGGGCCTTTCCTTCTCTCATCGGCATGGCGAAACCACCACATACAACATCCCCCAGGACATCGTAAAAGGCGTACTCGGTTTCATGCTTTTCGTCATAAGCACCCAATTGCTCGAGTAGATTGATAGAGGTAATTATGCCACGACCGGCACAACCTACACCCGGCTCGGGTCCTCCCGACTCCACGCACCGAACATTACCGCAACCCAACTTGATAATGTCATCAAGCTCAATTTCTTCGCCTTCCTCCCGAAGGGTATCGAGAACCGTCTTCTGGGCCAATCCCCCAAGGAGCAAACGCGTTGAATCCGCCTTCGGATCGCAACCTACTACCAAAACTTCCTTACCCATTTCCGCCAATCCCGCAACGGTATTTTGGGTCGTGGTGGACTTCCCGATTCCACCCTTTCCATAAATGGCGATTTTTCTCATAATTATTCTCCCTGACTATTTTTTTTATCGTTTACTACCGATCGATTAAACTCATATTTTTATCATTTCGTATAACTGTTACGTTAGTACCGATTGGCAATAAACGGGCCAATTCATGACGCCAATTTTCTCCATCCGAATCACAGGTACTCATAACAAACAGATATCCAACAGGTTATGCGTGCAACAATTTTTATTATTTTTCAGTCCACTCCGGGAGGAAAGTTTGTTACCGGCCTTTCTTTCGCTGAAAGAATCCTACAATAATGTTGTGTTTACAGACCAATACATGGGGAGAATTACAAAAATGTAGGGAAAGATAAATTGTTATCTTTCGGAGGGGTAAGGAGGAAAAGCACAAGGGTACAGAATAATAACGGGAAGATAATGCAGGACCTCAACATTATATGTCTATATTAACTATTGTAAAAGAGGGCTTAACGGGACATAGCCTGGGCCTGGCTTGCCATGCATTTGTAACCCATATAACCAGTATAGTGATTAAAAAAACCTAACGACAATCGGGTAAACAAACGCGGGATCTTCTGATCCCACGTAATCATTGATTTATGCCCCATTTAATCAGAGTGGATATGAGGCCAGTCTGTCTAATCGCGATAATTCTTCGGATTTATTCCGTATTTTTTTACCCGTAATCCCATTATTCGTTCACTTATACCCAGAATCTTGGTGGCCTTTGACATGTTCCCTTTTGTGGATTTTAAAGCATCGATGATTAAATCCCGTTCCACATTCGACAGAATTGTCGCCAGTGTGCTCCGGCATACTGTTCCACTGGTTTCAGCCGTCTGCAGGCTGGGCGGCATGTGATAGGCGTGAATTACACCATCGGTACTGAGCAGCACGGCCCTTTCCATGGCATTTTCAAGTTCACGAACGTTTCCGGGCCAATGGTAAGACATCATCATGTCAATGGCGGATGTGGTGATTCGTTTTACGCGATGTCCCAGTTTTTTGCTGTATTTTTCCACAAAATGATCGGCCAACAACATAATGTCGGATTTACGCTGCCTTAAAGGCGGTACATGGATGGGAAAAACATTGAGACGATAGAACAAATCCTGGCGAAACAGTCTTTTTGATATCAACTCCTCAATATCACGGTTTGTGGCCGCGATAATGCGCACGTCGGTTTTAATAGTGGTGTTGCTGCCGATCCGTTCGAATTCCTTTTCCTGGAGCACGCGCAATAGTTTCACCTGTGTAACCAACGACAGATCGCCTATTTCATCCAGCAAAAGCGTTCCCCCGTTTGCCGATTCGAACCGACCCTTGCGGGTGGCAACGGCTCCCGTAAAGGATCCTTTCTCGTGCCCAAAGAGTTCACTTTCCACGAGGCTGTCGGGAAAAGCGGCGCAATTGACTTTTATGAATGGCTTATCCGCCCGGTTACTGTTGTAATGAATAGCGGCGGCAACCAATTCCTTGCCGACTCCACTTTCTCCATATATGAACACGGTGGTGTCCGTCGAAGAGACCCGCTCGATAAGGGCGTACATCTCCTTCATGCGTTTGGCATTACCGATAATATTGGCCGGCCGGAACACGTCCTTAACTTCATTCTGTAAGCGCTGATTCTCTTCCTGGAGATACAACCGTTCCTCCTGGAGGGATTGGTAAACCCGCACCGATTGGGCGATCATCGAGGCGATGATGGAAAGCAAACGCACGTCATCTTCCAGGGAGAAACTGTCATCGAATAACCGATCAACGCTGAAAGCGCCAATCACCTCACCCGATAACTTTATAGGGACACAAATAAATGAAATATCACTTTTATTGAGGTTCTTCCGGGCTTCGGTCCGATCGAGAAATTGCGGTTCCTCGGAAATTTTCGGTATGATCATGGGACGGCCCGAAGCGACAACCTTACCGGTTATTCCTTCACCGACCTTGTACCGTCCCCGGGCACGCTCCTCCACGGAAAGACCGTAAGCATCTTCGATAAATATCTCATTGGTTGTGCGATTCAAAATAGTCAAGGCCGCTCGCGACAAACCCATGTGCTCAGCAACCACTTTCAATACCGGTCTTACAATCTCTTTTATATTTTTACTCCGATTTAAAGTCTGGCTTATTTCGAACAACAGAGACAATTCCTTTACTTCGCGCTGTAAGTGTTTATAACGGGTTACCATAATGTCATTCCTTTAAGTAAAAACAGTCCTTTTCTTGTCGTGTCATTCAACATTGCGGTAATAGTCCTTTTTAACCCATCAACAATAAATTGAATAATGTATCCCAATCATGAAAACGGGACACTACGGTAATACACATAATATTAACGAGTATGAAATAAACTTTGTCGGGGAAGAATGGTCAATCGATATGCATCACGGATATACCAGGAGAATCTTCCGGATGGAACCGATAAAATACATCCGCTTTACCCGCTTGCTTTGGTTGTCCATTTCCCCTGTACGGATTCTGATGCATTCTTCAATTGGTCGATTGAAGACCTTCCTTCGTCCCGGCCACAGTACAGATGGTTTCCACTGTAAGTTCATCGAACTCAATCCGGACCGCAATTTTAAGACAAACCTTTTTCTAACGGGGGAGACAATAAAATGAATATGCCATATGAATCAAGAAATATTTAAGCGTATTACTATTTATACTTAATTAATTTATGTGATATCATCGTTATGCTTTAATATTTAACTATTTCTGCACATTGCGGAATAAATATTATTGTAACGTTTACATGCGAAAATTTAAAAGGGTTGCTTTCGCCTTTGAAGCGGGGATTCCGACATCGACGTAAAAGTAATCATCCCGCCACACCAATCAGGCGGGCGGGATGATTATGTGATTTTAAACCCGCTAAGATAAAGCGGGGGTGATTTCCGTAGGCGGCGGACACTAATTTCGTGCCGGCCGGCGGAAATCATTCTAACATGACTATCCTCGCAAGTCCTTCATATTTCTCAACCAGAGCTCAACCTTCGTTTGCGATTGTTAAGATGAACCCATCGTCGGGTTTCCGGTCTATGCCGGGCTTGAAACCCCGGGTCTTCACTTCCTTGATGACATTTTTGAGAGAATCAATATCGCCCAACTTGATTTTAATGGTCTCACCGGTATTTAACTCATTAATTATCTCCAGTGATTTTATTTTCGATATGGGGCAAACATAGTCGCTCAAATCATATTCTTTCACCGTGGGTTCATCTTGTATCGTTTCCATTACTTCTTTGTAGAAACTGGCATATTTGAACGCGTCGTCCGGTGAGATCACAACGGACAATCCTTTATTTGATTTCGCATACTGCAAAGCCGCGTATAGAATGGCACCGGTAGTAGGGCCAACAAGCACCCCATCTTTCCGTGCGAGATTCAAAGCCGTCTTAAAGGCATCATTATCCTTAACCTCGACGATATCGTCAATTACCGATTTATCAAGTATCTTGGGTACCAGATCTTCCGATAGCCCGGTAATCCTCTTCATTCCCGGTAATTTATGGTTTAGAGAAGCCGGTTCAATGCCAATGATCTTAATATTCGGATTCTTCTCCTTCAAGTATTTCCCGACTCCGGTTATTGTCCCGCAGGTACCAAATCCGGCAAAGAAATAATCAATTTTCCCTCCCGTTTGTTTCCATATCTCCGGTCCCGTGGTACGATAATGGGCCTGGACATTTAATTCATTTTCGTATTGATTCGGGCTGATGTATTTATCTCTTGTAGCCGGACTGTTAACGAGGGCGTTTACCAATCCCCGGGCGCCTTCGGACGGAAATAAGGGGCACAGTTCATCATCGGCTTCGTTGACTTTGGCGCCCATAAAATTCAACATCACCTTTTTCTCTTCGGGAATCCCTTCCGGAACGGCAATTTCGATCGGTATTCCCAGAGCATTGGCAATACTGACCAGGGCGATTCCGGTATTCCCCGAAGACGGTTCCACAACGGTTTTGTCACCGATTTCCAGAGCGCTTAACATTTCATAGGCAATCCGATCCTTAATCGAACCGAAAGGATTATATCGTTCCAGTTTAAGGAAGATATCAAAGTCGCTGTTGGGGTTTATCCGGTTTAACTTTACCAGCGGTGTCGGATTATCCGAATTGGCAATCAGTTGGATAATATTGGAATAAACCCTCAATTGATGATCAAATTCTATCTTTTTGTTATTTTGTCCCATTGACTCACCCTTACTCTATTTTAATATTTGTGTGTGGATACCGCATTCGCCGCCGCACTTACTCGTATTTATCCAGCGTCCGTCTCTTTCAAGCTCACCACCGATGTGCGAGCAAGTCTCACAACCAAGAGACCTGTAGCCCAATCCATACCAGGGATGGGGGTCGATTCCTCGGGTTGAGATATATCGCCAAATCTCGGCTTCCGTGAAAGTTAATATCGGATTTATTTTAACAAGGCCACCCTTGCTCTCGATCTCCCGGTAATCTTTCCTGGTTCGCCCTTCCGTATTTCTCAACCCGCAAATCCAGGCGTCCAATTTGCTAACGGCTAATTTGGTGGGGTCGACTTTCAATAACCGGCAACATTCATCCGGATCCGCTTCATAAATTTCTTTCCCTGTTTGAGCTTTGATCTGTAAGGAACGACTGGCAAACTCTTCCACCGGTAGCAATACCACATTTAAAGCGTCATCCCGCAGAGCTTCCGGAATATGATCGGCCACGATGTAAACGGTTGTATTCAGATTCCATTTTGAATTCATCAATCTGAGATACAGGTAGGTTACCCTTGGTTTATATACCGTCATTACCGCAAAAACTTCGATCTCCGGATCCACTTCCCTGGCCAGATGGAGAGTAACCATGCTGTCTTTTCCGAAAGAGCAGGCTACCGCAACGTTATCGTAGGTCGTTATCGCCGACTCAATTAACTCTTTCGCGCGTTTAATTTTTTCTTCCACATTTCACCATTTATTATTTTTTATTAATCACAATACACGAATTGTTCACTGGGTAGAATCATTTCCTTTAAGCCCTCAATGCCGATTTCATCCAGGAGGGTGGCAACATTCACGCCCCGGTCCTTTACAATGCGCAAGCATCTTTCGGTAACTTCCAGTGTTTCCTCATCCGTCAGGAATTCGGCAATCACTTCTCCCAGTCGCGTGTCCTCACCTTCTTTGCCCCCCACCAATATGGAGAAACCTTTCTGTTCTTCCAGTATCGCTTCAAAGGGGCAAACCGCTATACATTGACCGCAATGACGGCATTTGTCTTCATTGATCACGGCAATATCGGCGACCATGTCGATGGCTTCCCGTTTACACACATCCAGACAGAGTTCGCAACCAACACACTCACTCTCATTCACAGCCGGTTTTGCCACACCAATATAGCCGATGTCGTTAATATGGGAAATCCCGCAGGAATTCGGGCAGCCGGACCCCGATATTTTGATGTTCAGATTGTTCAGACCCAGGTCCTCCACCAGCCGTTCGACTTTCCGCAGCAGAGGTTGCGTGTGGGCGTTGCTTTCGGTACAATATTCGCCGAAGCAGGATTGCAGATTATCTATTCCCCTGTCCAGTATCTGCAGACCGACAATAGCCAATCTTTCCCGGATGATTTCCAGATATTGCGTATCCACATAGGGAATCTCAGGCGCGCCCCGTACCGCGAAATGAACAAATCCATGGCCGTACTTTTCGGAAATGTCGGCAATCTCCCTTAACTGGTTCGATGTTATTTCTCCACACGTGGCACGAATCTTCAGAATCATCTTATTGGTGGCGACCTCATTCGTCTTGGTGGCGCAGGGAACCGGCTCGACAGGCGGACGTTGCTGCAAATCCGTGTTCAGGACCTGCTTCACGTATTCCACTCCAAGCCTTTTAATCAGGTGCGAACCCCTTTCTCCCTTTTTCCCTTCATTGCGCATCAATTCGAAGTAGTTATTAACAAATCGTACCGCTTCTTCTTCCGATATCCGACTTGCCATTTTCACCCCTACGAAGGGATTTAATCCCAATTTCCCACCAACGTACACGTCGTAATAACCCTGCCGGCCATCTTGCTCCACACCGACAAAGCTGATATCGTTCAGTACCCGGGATATGATGCAGTCCTTCTTACAACCGGCCACACCGATCTTTATCTTGTGGAGAATCGGGTCACGAAAATAATTCTCAAGTTTTTCAGCCAGGGATATGGAGTCGGTAATCGCGTCGGGACATATCGTATTGCTGTAGCAAACGTTAATATTTCTCACGCGCGGTCCGCACCGATCCAATTCCAGATAAACCCGGCTCAGCTCTTCCTTAACCTGTTCAACATCATTCAAATGAATATGAGGAATAATCGGGATCTGTCTGGTACTGAATAAAAGATAACCCCGGGCGTATTTATCGGTAATGTCCGCGATTTTAATCAATTGTTCGGAATTCAGGTTACAGCACGCGGTTTTTATCCATACCGAATACATATCGGGGTCCTTCAGCTTTACCACCCCGCCCTTTCTTAATGCTTCTACGTCTATCTTCGTTTTTTGAGTCTTATTGTTCGTATCCATCTTCTTTTTCACTTATTTCTTTATAAAAAAGCCCCTTCATTTGTGCTGGTGAAGGGGCTTGACTGATTGAAATTTGATTGTACGGCTACACCAGCACAAGTCCCCTTGCTTTCATCATACAACAACAACCGGCATTTCCGTTAATCATATTTTTACGCTTGTTTCGCACTATATTATTTTTCTTTTTTCGCTTTTGATTCGATATCTTTAATAAAAAACCCTTTCACTTGTGCTGATGAAAGGGTTCTTTGTAATTGTATTTCTATATACCTCTACACCGGCACAAGTCCTCTTGAGTCCACCATACAACAACAATTTTTTCTTTTGCAATTCATTATGTTTTTATTCGCCTGAATCTCGTGGCGGGAAGTTAATACACTTTTTACCGGGGTTACAAACATTTTTACGCCTGGTAAAAATCAGCAACCTGTTTTTTTCCGACGATTGCCGGACATCATGCTTTCCGGCTGATGCACAAGTCACACGTCAATTATTTTCACTCCACATCTCCGATCACCCGCCTTAGCAAACCATCGTTTTCTCGTAGCAAATTTTTTGCTTCTTCCAGGTCGCAATTTTTCCGCGCCATCACAATGGCGGTTTTAACCGATCCCTCGGCCAGGTAAAGATACTTCCGCGCCTTATCGTAATCCAGGTCGGTTAATTGTTCGATAATGCGCGTCCCGCGATCGGCCAACTTATCATTCACAACCTGCAAATCCACCATCAGATTGCCATAGACCTTGCCGATTCGAATCATGGTCGTTGTGGACACCATATTTAATATCATTTTGGTGGCGGTGCCCGATTTCATTCGCGTCGAGCCGGTAATGATTTCCGGACCCACGTCCACGGCAATCAATACGTCAACCTCCACCGGCACCAACGGTTTGGGATTGCAAATCAGGTAAACTGTGGATGCCTTCACCGAGCGCCCATATTTCAATGCCGATACCACGTAAGGAGTCGCGCTGCTGCTGGCGATGCCGAACACCAAATCACCGGCTTCCACGCCGGCCGTTTCCAAATCCAGGATAGCATCTTCCGGTTTATCTTCGGCGCCTTCAACGGATCGAACAAGCGCCTCCCATCCTCCGGCGATGATTCCCTGAAACCAATTCCGCGGAGCGGAATACGTGGGCGGCATTTCCGTGGCATCCAACACTCCCAGCCGTCCGCTGGTTCCGGCGCCGACATAAAAAATGCGGTGTCCGCTTTTAATGGTCTTAACGGCCAACTCCACGGCCCGGGTTATTTCGGGAATAACTTTCTCAACCGCCCCGGCGACGGACTGATCCTCCCGGTTAATGATCTTTAGTATTTCCGGTATGGATCGTTTATCGATTTGATGGGAATTGGGGTTTTGCTGCTCGGTAGTCAGATCCTTTCGGCTTTTCAGTTGCTGTTCATTCATATCTTAATTTAAAGCAAATTCAATCGGAGGTATTAATACTTATTCCGTTTTCATTATTCTTGAAACGTCAACTCATATCCGATCATCAAAAACAGACGAAATGAACCATTTTGCATCGGAAATCCGCTCCGGCAATGGAAAAATTTTGGTAAACTAGTATCTCAATGTCACAGGATTCACAAAACATTCAGCCCCGAAAATGGATTAATCTTACAATCCGGATTGAGAATTCGGATCCCATGGAATTGTGCGACCTGGCCCTGGAATTGGGCGCCCTGTCGGCGACGATTCACGATGATTCTTCCACGGAAACCGCGTCCGAAATATGGTTCGACGAACCGGGACACCAAAATTACTCGGCCTGGAATAATTCGATAGTAACATTGCTACTGGATGAGCAAACAGACATTGATGGATTTGTAAAAAGGATTCAGACGCATTTCGCCTTGAAAAAACCTCCTGCGTTTCAGGTTGACTTCATTGAAGACCGGGATTGGGTCGAATACACGCAACGCCAATACCAACCCTTCCGAATAAATAAGCGACTATGGATTGTACCGATTTGGCATACCCCACCCGACCCGACGGCCGTAAACGTGTTTATCAATCCGGGATTGGCTTTCGGGACGGGCTCTCATCCCACCACGCTGATGTGTTTGGAGTGGCTGGTGGAAAATCTCACGGGCGGCGAAACCGTCCTGGATTACGGGTGCGGTTCCGGAATCCTGGGAATCGCCGCGAAAATGCTGGGCGCGAAAACGGTTACTTGTGTCGATATCGACAA
Source organism: FCB group bacterium (assembly GCA_013152315.1). Taxonomy (GTDB): domain Bacteria; phylum Fidelibacterota; class Marinisomatia; order Marinisomatales; family JAADGP01; genus JAADGP01. Next base: position 19,490 of record JAADGP010000120.1, on the reverse strand, counting down.
GAGGGCGTTGGACGTTACCCGTCAAAACGCGAATTTGAATCATTGTGATCTGGTTGTCGGTTCCCCTGATCAAATCAAATCGGAACCGTTCGATGTGCTGGTAGCGAACATACTGGCCAATCCGCTTAAGGAATTGGCGCCAACCTTATCCGCGCTGGTTAAGATCGGCGGCCACTTGATTTTATCCGGCATTCTCGAGGATCAGAGTTCATCGGTTGAATCCGCTTATCGATCGTTCTTCGAGTTCGGCGATCCCGTAATCAATACCGGGTGGGTACGGCTGGAGGGGATAAAAAAGTAACTGATAGAACCATTTTATTACTTATTAATATCCATTACGGTTTGAGACGTGGAGAGTACCGAATGAAACGTGAAACGTAAAACGTGAGAACTGTTAATGTCTAAATGGCGTCCCGATACGCATCACGTTTCACGTTTCACGTTTCACGCATCACGTTTTACGTTTCAAATTCTAAGCTTTAACCTTTTCCTGTACCTTCAATTTGGCAAAATATCGTCTGGCTTCGGCCATGACTTTTGGTGATAAAAGAATTGTTGACGTCATGGTCGGGATGGCCATTATGGCGAACATGCCATCCAGAATATTGATTACCATATCAATCGAAACCACGGCGCCGATAACCAAAGATATTACGTAAACACCGTTATAAACCCCTTTCCATCGGGACCCGAATAAATAGCCGGCGCATTTGCATCCATAGTACGAATAGCCGATCATGGTGGAAATACTGAAGGTAAACACGGAAACAAGCAACAAGAGCTGTCCCACCCCCCCCAATTCCTGGGTAAAAGCCTGGGTTGTCAACGTCACACCGTTCGCCACATTGCCTTGCCATATTCCTGACGTCAGGATAACAATGGCGGTGACGGTACACACGACTATAGTATCGATAAATGGTCCCATCATCGCGACCAGACCTTCACGGACGGGCTCGTTTGTTTTGGCCGCGCCATGCGCCATCGCTTCGGTGCCGATACCGGCCTCGTTGGAAAACGCCGCCCGGCGAACACCCGTAATAATGACCACTCCCACCGCACCGCCCGCCACGGCATCGCCGGTAAAAGCGTCCCGGAATATCAACATAAACAAGGACGGAACGGCGGTGACATTCTTCAATAAAATAAACAACCCGGCAAACATATAAAGCGCTACCATGACCGGCACCAATCGCGAAGCAACGAGACCTATCCGTTTAATCCCGCCGAAAATGACACTGGCAACGAGGATCGCTATTATTACCCCGACAACAAGATTGCCGTAGATCGGGGTGACCAGGAACAAACCACTGGGTATGAAGATTGCGTCACGAATAATTTGCGTGAGCTGATTGGCTTGAAACAAAGAAAGGCAGCCAACCAATCCCGCGATGCTGAATACAATTCCCAGGGGACGATATTTCGGTCCCAAGCCGGTTTCGATATAATACATCGGTCCCCCCTGGATGTTACCACGATCATCTTTCCCCCGATAAAGAATACTTAAAGTGCAGGTGAAAAATTTTGTCGACATCCCCACAATGGCGCTGACCCACATCCAAAACAAAGCGCCGGGTCCACCCATATATATGGCGATCGCCACGCCACTGATATTCCCCATTCCTACCGTGCTGGCCAGGGCGCTGGAAAGCGCCTGAAAATGGGTAATGTCACCGGGGTCATCATCACGATCATATTTTCCCCGCAAAATATTGATGGCATGTTTAAAATAGCGGAAGGGAATAAAACGACAATAAATCGTAAAATACAAACCACCCCCGATCATTAATATCAGCAGTGGTGTGCCCCACATAAAATTAGCAAAATCAGCCGCTAATTTATCCAGAACTTCTATCAACCCGGATTGATCATTCATTTGTATAATCGCCTTTGAATCATTTTTAAAATATACGCATTATATGGAAATTACCGTCTGGTAAAACAACAGTTATGCTTGTGAAAATAATAGACCGATACTTAATCAAACAATTTCTTAGCATTCTTGCCATGTCGCTGGTCGGATTCATCACCGTATTTATTATCGTCGACCTGATCGAGAATCTGGACCAGTTTATTGATAATTCCGTTCCCGTGGAGACGGTACTCCGGTACTATTTTTACACTCTACCTTGGTTTTTAAGTATCTGTTTACCCATGTCCATGCTGATTGCGACCGTGTTCAGTGTCGGACTCATGGTTAAAAGGAATGAATGGACGGCGATGAAATCATCGGGGATCAGTCTTTACCGCCTTGCCATTCCGCTAATTTTGATCGGTTTCATAATGAGCGCCGTCGCCTACGATCTGGATAATGTTCTTGTCAGTTGGGGAAATGAAAAACGCTTTGCCATCGAAAGAAAGTATATGAAAAAGAAGTCCCGAAGACGTCTGATAAGGCATAAAAGTATTTTAAACGACGTGTTCCTGCAGAAACAGGAAACCATTCATATTGCCCTTAACAAATACCGGATTAACAAACGCTCCGCTCAGGGCGCAACGATTATCTTTCTGGATAATGGTATGATCGACAAGCGCATCGATGCCAAGTCCATCACCTGGGTTGATTCTCTAGGAGGTTGGGTGGTTTCCGATTTTTCGATACGTTCTTTTGGCCCCGACCGAACTGAAAATGATGTTGTTATTTCCAAGCACGACTCAGTAATGGTATTGGGATTCGTTCCTGACGATATTACCAAACAATTCAAGTCGCCGGACGAGTTAAATTTCACCGAATTGACGGAACGCATTGCCCTGTTAAAGGAAAACGGTGTCGACACGCGACGTTGGGAAGTGGCTCGCTATTTCAAAATTTCTTTTGCGTTCACGAATTTAATCGTCGTTTTATTCGGTTTACCTTTGGTGGTCATGCGGCAAAAGGGGGGGCTTTCCTTCGGCGCCGGGATGAGTGTTTTCGTAATCTTTGGTTATTACGTTTTTATCAAGTTCGGACAATCCCTGGGGTACAAGGCGGTCCTGGATCCGCTATTGGCCGCCTGGATCGGGAATATTGTTTTTTCTACGGGAGGATTGTTGCTATTGTTCTTCGCCCGGAAATGATCGTGATTCCGGTTGTTCCTCGGGTTTCGCTTCCTGTTCGTTTTGTTCGACGGGAACAGGCGCCGGCCCGGCGCTTGTTTCTTCCGCCGGCTTGCTCTTCCGGCTCCTGAAGCTGGTTATCGTCAGCGCCGTCGATATATTCAGCCCTTTCATGGTGTGAATCCAGATCCCGTTACGGAAAGCGAAACCAAAATCGAATATGATCGGTCCTTTATGAAAACCGAAACCCAATGACAATTCCTTGAAATCGGCGCCCCCCCATCCGTAACCAATGCGAAGGGGAAAACTGGGAAACTTCTGCATTTCCACTCCGATCGACCATCGCCAACGCGCGCGGGCAAAGAATCGATTCTCAAAGCCGGTAACCAAATCGGAACTGATCAAATAATCAGGTAAGGATTTGGAGACTCCGATCCGGAAAATCGCCGGGTAATTGATTGAGAATTCCTTCAGTTTCCCGTTTTCATCCACGTTCCGCACGATCACCTGTTTGCTGGTAAACAACGAATCGCTGGAAAGCGTTTGCGCGTTAACCGAATCAATCTGGTACGTGTACCGGATTGCCATGGAATCGTTCAGAACGGTGCCGCCCCAGGAGAAATGCCAGAGATCGTCTTTATTCCCATATATTTTATCGGGTCCGGCCAGGATATCCTTGATGAAGCTGGGACGGTTCCAGGTTATTTTCCCAATAGCGTTGATCATTGAAAACCCTACCCGCCAACCATTTATTTCTTTGGTGGCAAATCCCACGTCAAGTCCAAGTCCGGATCCCCCTATTCCCTGGCGCAGCAGGTACGAACCCTGACCGTACAACGCGTCTTCCGTCGTCTCCAGATTCGCTTTGCTGGAATCGGGATCAATCCCGAAATAGAAAAGACCCTGTAAATATTTGAGTGTTACCCCCCAGGCAAATGTCTCGTAAGGAACGGCAAAGGAAAACCCCAGTTCATTGACCCCCAGGATTTCATAATTAAACGTCAGATCGATATCCGGGTAATCGGCGTTTCCGTACAACATCAATCGCAGCAATCCCAGGGGAATTCGCGTATTCGTCAGAATAATCGTATTGCTCGTAAAAGCCATGTTCCCCGAAGCGTAGTTTAAGATTGGTGTCGGAACATGCAGATCCTGGAAAAAGGTCAGTCCACCGCTGTCTTCAAAATTCCGGAACAGGGCGTCTTTTCTGGCGCCTACTAACGTATCCCCGCTGATTTCACTCAGATTCTTTAACGAAAAGAAATTTCCGACAATCCCAAAATCCACTCCCAACAGTTGCAGCATAAACGGTTTATCCCGTTGGTAGGCTAACAACGCCGGGTTATACCCAATCGCGAAAATACCGTCGGCTATGGTGGTATAAGCGTCCGCCATGGCCACCGACCGTGGGTCGCGCTTGGACTGTCCGTACACGAAAAACGTGATTAAAACAAAACAGGCCGTGAACGTAATTATTCGCTTCAACGTCTTTTGAACCGCTTGTTGTTATTTTTTATCGGTAAAATGTCATTGGATAAACTTCGGCTGCGCAGTGAACTGTCCGTCAGTTTAAAGAACCAACCGCTGGCGTCACTGACGTCGGAATTGGAATCGGAAATACGAATTTTTACACTATCCCGTTGGGACTGTGTCAGTTCACCAATACCGGCTGTGGTATCGGGAGTCCATAAAAACGAATCGACATTGGCAATTTCGGTGGCAATGGGCGACCAATCCTCATCCACGTTAACATCCAGACCTGCCCCGGTTCCGAAATAGAGATTGACTTTTTCGATGGATCCGTATGTTTTCCAACGAACTACGTATTCATTTTTCATGTTCAGGGTTTCCCCGCCATTGGGGTAAACCACGACCAGTTCATTCGGCGCCGGGGAAAACATCCCGGTGCTGCTGATGCGGAAGGTAATGGTTGATTGGATATCGATGTAATCGGACAGGGAAAAGTAAACCCGCTCCCCATCTGTTCCATTCAAATGAAATCGCGGGACAATAAAATGGTCGCCGTAATCGGTCATCAGAAAAATACGATTGGTATCGATGACGCTGGCAAAATTGATCTCCCCGGGGACGGCCACGGCGCCGGGACGCCCGGAAGTGGAAGTATCGGCGTACAATTCGGCCGGATCGGGCAATATGACCTGCGCCAGTGTGTCCACGTAGGATATAACGGTATCGACGGCCGACCCGGTGCTGCGCACCAGGTACACCAACCCGTCCACACAATCGCTGTAATCGGTCATCACATCGAAAATATAAGGCCCTCCCATATCCGGATCGAGGCGCGCACAATCGGTAATGATATAGAGACTATCGGTAGGTAACCAGCCCTCGCTCACGACCATCGAATCACGAAAAGCACGGAGCATGGCGCTGGTTGTATCCAGCGGGAAATAATTCTTATTCGACTGCAGAATGGATATTTCTCCCCCCACGGGAATCCGGTTAACGACGTGAGTTCCCAACTCGGCCAGGTAAAGAGAGCTGCGAATCCTGTTCCGGGTACTATTGTCCATTTCCCGGAGCGGTGTTTTTGTCGCCGGAATAAAAGTCATCTCATCCATGCGCACTTCAAAAGGCGCGACCAACCGATACGAGCCCCCGATGGAGGCCCCCACAACAATTTTTCCCCGCCCGTCGATTTTCGCCGCGGCATCCACCTGCATCCGCGCCGGGTTGAAGGACATCAGTTCGACGATCGTCGATTCACCGGGGCCCGGTGGAACCGTGGTGCTATCGGCCCAGGTTTTATCGGAAGGAGAATTGTAAATTAATGTGGTCGTCCCTTCACGGCTCAGGCGAATAATGGTTTTGGTGGTATCCTCCGCATTATCAGGACTGCCGACGGATCCCCTGACAGCGACAATCGAGGAATCACCGAACGTGTTAATTCCAATCATGGTAATATTCAGGGTAACCGGCAACTGGATTTGGTTTAGCATGATAAATTCAATTCTGACGTCCGTAAATGCCATGCCGGTAAATCCCTGGGGTAGTCCGGTTATATCCTGTTGTGTCGGTGGGAATTCCTGAATGATGTTCGCCTGCAACGATTCGAAATGTAATTCACCGACCTGCACCCGCATGGTAAAACGGCCCAGTTCGGAGCCATCCAGTGGTATGGTAGTCTGTTGCGCCGTTAATATCGCAGCCATATCGATTACCAGTGCCCGCAAAGCGCTGTCAGATCCCTCCGGATTGGAAAAAGTATAACCGTCAATGTCAAAAGTTTGAGCATAGGGTGGGTTACTTTCACCCAATGTGGTCTCAATTTTTACCGAATCCTGTCCTGCCGGCGGAACGAAATTCCTGAAATTCATCGTAAAATTAATATCGAACGGAAACGTGCTTCGCAGATTGGATACTTTTATTTCATTCACACCCATCCTGGTGTTACTGGCAAAAACACCGGAATAAATCTCAACATCCGAAGGGAACGTGATTGCCGGAAGATCCGGTGATATATCCGTCTCGGCGATCGTTACCACGGCCTGATCGATACCGGCAATACGGATCCGAATCCCCAGGTTAATTTGAACCGAATCCCCCGCATTAATGGTGAGCGTGTCCAATACCGTTTCTTGTTGAAGCCCGAAACCAAATTCCATCCGTAAGGCTGTTCCCAGCGAATCTCTGCCCAGGAGGGTATGATCACGATACGTGGAATCTTTCGCCAGGGAATCCCGCGTATGGTTCGCCAACGTGTCAAAGGGGCTTTGGGTGTCCGTGAGAAGCCGGAATCGGATATCCCGGATGGCCGTAGGTAGACCATTATTGGTGATATACGTGGAAAACATACTGGAATCGGTATCCGTGTCCTCGCTGATGACAAAGGCGTCAACGGAGGTGATAAACACGGGCAGATCACCGGAGCTAATCTGCGGAAGGGCGATATCCACCTGGATCAGAGTATCGAACGCCGCCGCAATCTTATTCCAGACGGACGTGAATATTTGCCGGTCCACGGCCGGGGGTACGGAGAATTGATCACCGTTCACATCAATCATTCCTTTAGGGGCAAGGGGAATAACCATTGAAATGACGGTATCTATTTCAACCGTGAGATCCGGAGTCATCACCGGATCCTGTTCGGCCTGAATATCCTGATTCACAGCCACCTGCAGATAAGACGGGTCTATTGACGTGTCCGGTAATTCTCCTTCAAAAATGATCTGCATACCCAGGGAATCGGGCGTGGGAGTAATAATTTTACCGTCGACGATATCGCTCAGGAGATACCGCTCATGAACAAGGGGAAACTTGATATCGACGAACCAGGTAGGGGTTTCGAAATCGGCGGGGCTCTCGAAATCGCAGGCGTTTGTAATAAACAGCAACGACCCTAACAGTAGCAAAGCCCCTGCTTTTCGGAATATTTTTCTTTTTATCTGCTGGATCATGTCGTTTTTTTCACGATCTAAACAGGACAGGCGGCCTAAAATTCACCCATTTTAAGGAGCATTGCCACAAAAATTTACGTTTGCCGAAATATAGTCTTGTGGCAGGTCGGCGCGTTAAAAGGCGATTGGGGGTGGTGCCCAATTATCGTCGCCCGGTTTTCCGCGCTCTAATAACGGTAATGATCAGGCTTGTATGGTCCTTCTTTGGGTACCCCGATATATTGTGCCTGTTCTTCGGTCAATTCCGTTAAAGTCACTCCCAATTTATCCAAATGGAGACGGGCGACCTCCTCGTCCAGTTTTTTCGGAAGTCGATAGACGCCGATTTCCGGTTTTTCCCTGGCCAGGGCCATTTGGGCCAGGACCTGGTTCGTAAAAGAATTAGACATGACAAAACTGGGATGACCGGTGGCACACCCTAAGTTAACCAACCGCCCTTCCGCCAATAAAAAGATTTGATGACCGTCCGCAAACGTATAACGGTCAACCTGAGGCTTAATATTCTCTTTGGTTACGTCCTCGGCATTATTGAGTTGCGACACCTGAATTTCGTTGTCGAAATGACCGATATTGCAGACAATGGCCTGATCTTTCATTTTTCGCATGTGGTCCAGGGTTATCACATCCTTATTGCCGGTGGCGGTTACAAAGATATTGGCCTCGTATAAGGCCTGTTCCACGGTGACGACTTCATATCCTTCCATCGCCGCCTGTAAGGCGCAAATCGGATCTATTTCGGTTACCAAAACCCGGGCGCCATAGCCACGCATCGATTGGGCACAACCACGTCCCACATCACCATAACCACAAACCACCACGGTTTTCCCCGCGATCATCACATCCGTGGCGCGTTTTATCCCGTCGGCCAGCGATTCCCGGCAACCGTACACATTATCAAATTTCGACTTGGTCACCGAATCATTCACATTATAGGCGGCGACCAGCAGTGTCCCTTCCTTTTCCATGCGAATTAAGCGATTCACACCGGTGGTTGTTTCTTCGGAAACACCGATCAGCTCTTTCACCACCTTATGCCAGTGCAGAGGATCCTTCCGCAATACATCCCTTAATAACTCATCAATAATTCGTTCTTCTTCGACGCTGGAGGTAATCTCCGGCGCGGCGCCGGTCTTCAGGTAATGCTCCTCCAATTCGTGGCCCTTGTGAATTAATAATGTGGCGTCACCGCCATCATCAACAATGAGATTGGGGCCTTGATTACCGGGAAAGGTTAACGCTTCCAGGGTGCACCACCAGTATTCTTCCAGTGATTCGCCCTTCCACGCAAAAACCGGGGTACCGGTCGCGGCGATAGCGGCGGCGGCGTGATCCTGCGTTGAAAAGATATTGCAACTGGCCCAGCGAACATCCGCCCCCAACGCTTTTAAGGTTTCGATTAATACCGCCGTCTCCACCGTCATATGCAGGGATCCGCTCAGCCGAAATCCGGTTAACGGTTTTTGTGTGCTGTACTTTTCACGCACGGCCATCAGGCCGGGCATTTCCTTTTCGGCAATTCCAATCGCTTTTCGGCCGGAATCCGCTAAGGTTATATCCTTGACCTTATAGGGCAAAGATTCAACAATCGATTCCGTTTTAATAGTTGTTTCCATCAGACACCTCTATAAATACGATTTCAATTTATCCACCATGTCCGTCTTTTCCCATGAGAAGTTGTCGCCATTACGGCCGAAGTGCCCATAGGCGGAAGTGGGGCGATATCGTGGTTTTTTTAAGTCCAAATGTTTAATGATTTCCGCCGGTTTTAAGGGAAATACTTCGCGGACAATTTCCGTTAACTGTTCATCACTTAAGGGTCCGGTATTAAACGATTGAACATATAACGAGATCGGTTCGGCGATCCCGATACTGTAAGATAATTGAACTTCGCATTTATCGGCCAAGCCGGCGGCAACAATATTTTTGGCAATATAGCGCGCCATGTAGGTGGCCGATCGATCGACTTTCGAAGGGTCTTTCCCGGAGAAGGCGCCGCCACCATGGGGGGCATATCCTCCGTAGGTATCCACAATAATTTTTCTTCCGGTCAGCCCGGTATCCGCCTGGGGACCACCTTCGACAAACCGGCCGGTACCGTTTACAATAAAATCCCGGTCATAAGCAATTTGTTGGGCCTCCAGGACAGGGATAATTACATGTTCGATAACTTCCTTCTGTACAAAGGCATGTTCCTTTTCTTCGGTACCGAAACGGGGTAGCATATCCGCATGTTGGGTGGCAATAACCACCTTCGCGACTTTTGTCGGTTGGCCATTTTCATAGGCCACACTCACCTGTGATTTACCATCCGGTCCCAACCAGGACAACTCTCCGTTCTTGCGTAAAGTCGCCAAGCGTTCCGTCAGACGGTGTGCCAGTTGAATCGGCAGGGGCATTAGTTCCGGGGTTTCACGACAGGCGAAACCGAACATAAGGCCCTGGTCTCCGGCTCCCTGTTCGCGATTTTTTCCGGCGTCGACGCCCTGGGCGATCTCGGGACTCTGTTCATGGATGGAAGTAATGACCTTAACCGATTCATCTTCCATGCCATACGCCACATCGGTATAACCTATTTGACGTAAAGTGTCCTTTACAACCCGTTCCACTTCCACAAACCCATGGGTGGAAATTTCACCACTCACTACCACCAATCCCTTGGTAGCCAAGGTCTCACAGGCAACCCGTGAATCGGGATCCTGTGCGATTAGTTCATCAAGAACCGCATCCGATATGGCATCGCAGACCTTATCGGGATGTCCTTCCGTTACCGATTCTGAGGTAAAAAGAAATCGACCCATTCTAACTCCGTATGTTTGGATAATATAAGAAATGAAAGTTAATGTCTTTTGGCGCTATACTCCAAATTATTGCCGACCCTGGTCGGATTATTTTCCCGCCGTTGATGGGACTTAACAGTATTCGGAACCGTCACCGGCCACAATGCGGTGCGAAAATTTCTGTCCTTCTAATGCGGCCCCCTCCAGGATGATGCTATCGCTTATATTGCAGTCAATCAGGGTGCAATTGTCCATGACTGTTACAAAGGGACCGATAACGGAACGTTCAATCGTACAGCCTTTGCCAATATGAACCGGTTCGTTAATTAATGTGCCGGGATATTCATCATGGTCCGGTTTCAATAATTTCCGGTTGGTTTCCAAATACGTTTCAGGGACACCGGTATCGTACCATTCATCCATTAAATAGGCTTCAAACAATTCTCCCTGCTCAAGCATAATTGAAAAGGCGTCGGTTATTTGATATTCACCTTTGGTACGAATATCCCTGGCAATCAACTGTTCAATAGCGCGTTTTAATTTTCGCTGACTGTAAAAGTAATACAAGCCCGTGATCGCCAGATTGCTGGGTGGATTCTTTACTTTTTCATGAAACCGGGTTATTCGTTTCCCTTCCAATTCCACAATTCCGAAACGCGATGGGTCATCCACTTCCCCCACGGCAATTATATTTCTGTCAGGGGCCCTCATATCGTCCAAATTAATATCGAAAATCGTATCGCCCAGCTGAACCAATACCGGTTCATCTTTGTCGGCTAACCCCTGGAGCACGGCATGGCCCAACCCAAGACGTTCTTTCTGTTCAATATAAACAAAACGGCCCGTATGTTTTTTCATATGTGAAACAACCTGATCCCCCAGGTGACCAATGATGAATGTAATTTCACTCACCCCGGAATCCAGCAAGGGTTCCACAATATGATCCAGGGTCGCTTTGCCCGCAATCGGCAACAACGTTTTTTGAATCTTATCGGTATGGGGACGTAACCGGGTCCCGTAGCCCGCTACAGGTAATATCGCTTTCATCTATATGTCACAGAGTATCGGTCAGCTACCTAATATTTATTCATCTTTTCCTTAATTTTGGAAACACGGGCAATCATTTTATCCACCGCATGATCAATGGATTTGGTAACATTATCAGTGGTTTCTTTGACGTTGAGTTTTCGCTGTGGGACCGAAAGATTGATTTCCGCCGTATAGTGATTATTATCGCGATAAAGAATCACCTGGCACTGAATAGCGCGGTTGTAATATTTGGTGATTCGTTGCACTTCCCTTTCAGCGTATTCCCTGAGGTTGTCCGGGGCGTGGAAATGTCTGGCTGTGAATTCAACGTTCAAGGCTACCTCCCTTTCTTGGGTTTTCAGTTTGAAATTGGTCCTGCGTTTCTAATAATTGGATCGCCCAGATCGTATTCCTTAAAATTTGACCGGAACTTGGCAACCAACTCTTTCGCGGTAGCGTGGTATTCCGACTCATCTTTCCAGGCGTTGAGGGGAATAAGCAAATCGGAATCAATGTTTTGCAGGGCAGTGGGAACCTGCACCCCGAAATAAGGATCGGTTTGAAATTCCGCCTTTTCAATGCTACCATTTAATATCGTACGAATTATCTGCCTGGTAATCGGTAATTTTATTCTTTTCGCACCGGAACTGGCGCTGGCTCCAACCCATCCGGTGTTCACTAAGTAGGCAGACACATTATGTTTATTCATCAGATCCCTTAAAAGTTCCGCATATTTTAAGGGATGAAGGGTCAGAAACGGCCCGCCATAACAGGGAGAAAAAGTCGCTACCGGTTCGGTCACGCCCCGTTCCGTTCCCGCTACTTTCGCGGTATAACCGCTGATAAAATGGTACATAGCCTGTTCCGGCGAAAGTTTCGCGACCGGGGGTAATATGCCGTAAGCATCACACGCCAAAAAGATAATTGTATTGGGATGACCGGCGACACTGGGTTTCCCCTTCGCTGCTAACGAATTTTCTATAAATTCAATAGGATAACAAAGACGGGTGTTTTCAGTCTTGGTTTTATCGGAGAAATCGATAATCCGGGTTTCGGGATCGAAAACGACATTTTCAGCCAACGTGCCGTGTTTGATAGTATTATAGATCTCCGGTTCCTCTTCCGGATTCAAATCAATCGCCTTGGCATAGCATCCCCCTTCAAAATTGAAGATGCCGTCATCAGACCAACCGTGTTCGTCGTCCCCGATCAGGGGTCGTTCGGGATCGGTGCTCAGAGTGGTTTTTCCGGTTCCCGATAGACCAAAAAAGAGAGCCGGATTCCCTCCGTTCTGATCGACATTGGCGGAGCAGTGCATGGACAAGACACCTTTTTGAGGCAGATAATAATGCATTACCGAGAAAATTCCCTTCTTCATTTCGCCGCCGTATTCCGTTCCCCCGATAATCGCCAGGCGTTTCTTTAAATTAAAAATGATAAACGTTTCGGAATGATGTCCATGTTTCTTCCAATCCTCATCGATAACATCGGAAGCGTTAATAATCGTAAAATCGGGAACAAAATCTTTTAACTCCGATCGTTCGGGCCGGATAAACATATTGTTCGCGAAAATATTCTGCCAGGCTTTCTTGGCAATTATCCGTACATTCATCCGGTAATCCGGATTGGCACCGCAGTAACCGTTAAATACATACGCTCCGCGATTATCCTCATTCTTGTTGTAGTAAGCGACAACTTTCGCGAACAATTCGTCAAATATTTTCTCATCCGTCGGCCGGTTAACGGCTCCCCACCACAGATTATCTTTTGAATAGTCTTCTTCCACGAAATATTTATCCTGCGGACTGCGCCCCGTATACCTGCCGGTATCTACCATCAATACTCCCCGCATGCCTAATTTACCTTCATCCCAACGGATCGCGTCTTCGATCAATTGTTCGGGAGTACGGTTTACTTTTATTTCACCAATATCTGTTAATCCAAGTTCTTCTAAAGTCATGGTTTCCCCTATTTTGTTCCATGTGGATGGGCTTGTTCATGTATTTTCTTCATTCGGTCGGGTTGAATATGCGTGTAGACCTGTGTAGATGAAAGGCTGCTGTGGCCCAGCAGGTCTTTTACCGCGCGAATATCCGCCCCGTGATCCATTAAATGCGTCGCAAAGGTGTGGCGTAATGTGTGTGGTCCCATCTGTTCCCCTTCGGCCACCGATCGCAAATAGTTCCTAATTCTTTTCTGTATAGCGCTGGGAGTCAGTCTTCGCTCTTTCGTATTTACAAACAATGGCACCCCGGCCTGAGCAGTAGTATTAAAGTGGATACCACGTTTATGAAAATAATTATTTAAAGCAACTTTAGCACGTTCACCGTAGGGAATCAGTCGCTCCTTATCACCTTTTCCCCTTACTTTCACTAACTGATCGTAAATATTGAAGTCATCAATATTTAAATTTACCAGTTCGCTCAATCGCATACCAGTGCTATAAAACAATTCCAGTATGGCACGGTCACGAAGACCAATAAATGTATCTCCCGCGGGCGCTGTCATAATCGCTTCAATGGTTTTTTCACTGAAATAAACCGGTAAGGTCTTCGGGGTCTTCGGCGTCTTAACATGAATCGCCGGGTTATCGGAAATCGCCTCACAGCGTACCAGATATTTAAACAACGATTTAATTGAAGCCAATCGACGCGCAACCGTCCGGCTGGACAATCCGGCTTCAAATTCGTGACCCAAAAACATACGGATATCGTTTTTGTTAATATCCGCAAAATCCGATTGTTCCCTTACTGTGCGCATGAATTTAATAAAACGGCCCAAATCATGTTTATAGGCTGTCAAAGTATGCCTGGAAAACCCTCGCTCTTTCTCCAGATAATTTAAAAAATCCGAAATTATTCCTTCCTGGTTATCAGTCATAAGACGAAAGTCCCTCAATAACTGATCGCATGTCATCCGGTAAATCCGAATGAAAAAACAATCGCTCACCGGACACGGGATGGCTCAAAGACAACTCCGCTGCGTGCAGCGCATGGCGCCCCAATGAATTTATCAATTTTTGTAATCTTTTTGAAACTTCAGGAATAAATCCCTTAATTCTTGCCTTTCCTCCCCCATATTTTTCATCACCGAATATGGGGTGGCCCAAAAATGCCGCATGCACCCGGATTTGATGCGTCCGGCCTGTCTTAGGGTTAAAGATAACCTCACTAAAATTCCGCCATTTTTGTTTGACGGTGAATTCCGTTTGGGCGGGCCGTCCCCGCTCGGCTACCGTAAACGCCGTGGGATCACTTCTTTTCCGCGCAATCGGTTCATCAATCAAGCCCGAGTCTTCTTTCCAGGTACCCCAGGTAATGCCTATGTAGGATTTCCCGATCGTCCGATTGCGAAATTGATCGGAAAGGTTCACATGGGCGGCATTATTTTTGGCCACAACCATCAGACCCGAAGTATCCCGGTCCAGGCGATGCACTATCCCGGGTCTTAACGGACCATAAACGCTGGATAAGGACCGGAAATGGTAAACCAGGGCATTCACCAGGGTACCATCGGGATTGCCGGTCCCGGGATGAACGACCAATCCGGCAGGTTTATCAACGATAATGATATCCTCATCCTCATAAATTACCTGCAGAGGAATATCCTGCGGTTCAATCCGAATTGGTGTTTGCGGAATTTCCGGAAGTTCGACCTGAATCCATTCTCCCTCTTCAAGCCGGTAACTGGGACGTTTAACGACGTCATCGACGGTTACGCGATTTGTTTTGATAAGCTTTTGTAATTGTGTGCGTGAATAGGCGGTTAAATACTTCGACAGGTACAGGTCAAGCCGTATACCGGGCTCCTCTACTTGGAACAGTATCTTACTCAACTATCCCCGGAGGATACAGCGGTTTTCGGTTGAATGAAAAAGGAATGAATCAAGAAAAGTATCATTCCCACGGTGACGGAAGAATCGGCGATATTAAAAATATACCAATGGTAACTGCCAAACATAAAATCCATAAAATCGGTCACTTCGCCTAAAAATAAACGATCGATCAAATTCCCGATTGCACCGGCTAAAATCATCGCCAATGATAATCGTAATAAAAAATCCCCTTTGCGTTCAAGCCAGATATACCAAATCAACACCATCGTCATTATCACCGATGCAATCGTAAAAAAATAGATTCCTCCCGGAAAATCGATGCCAAACGCCATCCCCTTGTTGGTAACATAGGTAAGGTGAAAAAAATTCTTTATTACCGGAATGGACTCATACAAGTCCATGTAGGTCCGGGTTAAATATTTTGTAAACTGGTCAATTACCAGAATAATTGCGGTGACAAATAATATTCGCATTGGATATAGCGTGGATAGCCCACCTTTCCTGATACGTTCAATGTAAATGGACATACCGGTCTTTTCCTACCACAAAAAGACGGAGCGCCATGTGCCGCTCGAAACCGGCATAATTCGATTCGAAATACACTGAAAAAGTTTAATTCGACTGCTTTTGTTTTATTGGGGAATAGCCCGCCGGTTATGGAAATAATCTATATCAGGTTTAGTTTTTCTTTGGTTTTACAATCCACACACTTCGTTGTATTCGGTACCTCCAGGATCCTTTCATAGGGAATTAAGTCACCGCAAATCTGACAAACACCAAAGTCTTCCTGCTCCAATCGCTCCAAAGCCATTTCCAAATTCCGATAGTAACTGTTCTCCCGCGTCATTAACAAATAATTCTTCTCCCTTTCGTGGGAATCGGTTCCGGCATCGGCCATATGCAAGCTGTAAATCGAATCCGGTGATAAACTGGTATTCGTCGGACCGGTATCGCTGATACCGTCCTTGATCTCGCCCATCTCAAAAACCACTTGATCCATGCGTTCCATAATGGCTTTCTTAATCTTATTTAATTCCGATTTTGTATAACGTTTTTTCTTTGTCATGTTTACCTCTCAAGCCTTTGTTGCTCTTTGAATACCCAAGGTAATCGTCTCTTCCCTTACTTTAAAGGTAGATTGGTATTCGCCCGGTTTAAACTGGCTTTCCATTGAAACCGTCAATGTTTCGTTGCAAAAATATTCCTGAAATTCCTTCATCGCCTCACCAATCTGCCCGTCAAATGAACCATATACGATAATACGATCTTCGACCGCAAAACCGGCATTTTTACGCATGATCTGAACTTGTCGAATTATATCGCGAACAATTCCTTCCTTAATCAGGGATTCATCTAATTTCGTAGCGAGTCCGACAGTAAGGCCTTCGCTGGTAGCGGACGTAAACCCTTCTGCCGATTCAACTTCAACAATTATATCATCGGACGTAAGATTGAATTTACCGGAGGGCGTATCCAGGGCGATTTCTCCCTGTTTCTGAAGTTGATTAACGACTTCCATAGCGGATTGCTCGGAAAGAGCTTTCTGAATAACGGGAAGCGCTTTCCCATAGGTTTTTCCTATAACGGCAAGGTTTGGTCTGATACGATATATTATCAATTCCTCAATATTATCAAACCGTTCAATATACTTAACATTTAATTCATCCAGAACAACTGATTGCTGTTCCAGGATAAAGTCGGCCAGATGGTCGTCCTCCACTACAAAACACAATTTCGCCAATGGCTGCCGTATTTTGATATTGGCTTTATTTCTGGCGGAACGACCCAACTCCACCAACTTTTTCAACGCGTCCACGCGTTGCATCAATTGTTCATCAATGTAATCGGAATTGGCAACCGGATAATCACATAGATGAACACTTTCGGGCGCTGTTTTGTCCACGCCTACTGCCAGGTTCTGATATATTTCTTCGGTGACGAACGGGATGATCGGGGCCAGTAATTTACTGGTGGTAAGCAGTACATCGTACAACGTGTGGTACGCGGTCTGCTTGTCCATATCATCTTCACTTTTCCAGAAGCGGCGGCGGTTACGCCGAATATACCAGTTGGACAAATCCTCTAAGAAGCGTTCCACCTTGCGCATGAATTTATCCACCTGGTATTCATTAAACGCCTTATGGGCATCCTGAATCAACAAGTGTAGCTTCGACCTGATCCAACGATCCAGGACGGTTAAATCGTCATCGGAAACGGAGGCTTTCGTAGGATCGAAACCGTCCACGGCGGCATAGGTCGCGAAGAATGAATAGGTGTTCCACAAGGTGATTAATTTTTTACGTACGTCGTTGGCTGTTCCATATCCGAACAAGAGGTTGTGTTCCACATTTTGCGCTCCGTAAATCCAGCGCATCACATCGACCCCCATTTTCTCGGCCGCGTCGTCGAACCAGATGGCATTCCCCCAGGATTTATGCATATCACGACCGGTTTCATCTTTTACCATGGCGTGTCCCAACAAGGTCTTGAACGGGGGTTCATTTTCCATCACGGTTGACATCGCCAATAACGAATAAAACCAATTTCTGAACTGCCCGGGGAACGATTCGGTTACAAAATCAGCCGGGAACCACTGTCGCCAGTACTCCCGGTCGGATGTGTATTTCAGGGTTGAGTAGGGCACAATACCGGCATCTAACCACGGGTTACCCACATCGGGGATGCGACTACCGATCAGTCCCGATTGCGGATGCCTGATTTTCACTTTATCAATCCAGGGGCGGTGGGGAGTGTGCCCCTCGAACTCTTCCCAACCTTCAACCGCCAGTTTTTGCAACTCTTCCTTGGAGCTGACCACGTAAAAGGAGCCGTCTTCGAAGGTCCAGATCGGCAGCGCCAATCCCCAAAACCGTTTCTTGGAAATCATCCAGTCGCCCATATTATCTAACCATTCGTGTTCCCGATCACGGCCCCACTCGGGGATCCATTTTATTTGATCCACAATGGCTTTGATCTGATCGCGCCAGTCCATCCGGATATACCATTCTTCCACAATCCGGAACACCAGCTCCTCGCCGGAACGCCAGCAGTGCGGATAGATGTGGGGATATTTTTCCACCTGGATCAAAAACCCGCGTTCTTTCAGATCGGCGATAATTTTTTGTTTGGTTTCCTCCGCCGTAGCGCTCATCCCCTTAAGCCATCCGAAGCCTTCGATAAAACGCGCTTCCTCATCAAGGGGGGCAATGTCGACTAACCCAAGTTTTTTTCCGATCTGGTGGTCGATATCACCGCAACCGGGGGCAATATGGACAATACCGGTTCCCTCTCCCCCAACCACGACATCATTTCCTTCCTTATCCTTGCCGCCATCGATGACTTTATGGCAATCGACCCCGCGGATACCCTGCTCCTGCAAATCTTTCTTCACGAACGGATACCCACCCGCAACGGACTGCGCTTCCAGATAATCGAAGGGACCTTCGTATTCCCATCCGATCATATCTTCGCCCATCACCGATCCTTCGATGGTATATCCGCCGCGTTCCTTAAAAATCTGGGCAATGGTTTTCAGCTTAGGAACGCCTTTTACCCATTGTTTTTGTTCCTTGAATTGTTTTTCCAACCGTTGATATTCCAGGTTGTCGGCGGCAAAATAATAAAGCGCTCCATCGGCCGCCCGCAGTTTCACGTATTCCAAATTCCTGTTAACCGCGGCGGCGACGTTGGACGTAAGCGTCCAGGGCGTGGTTGTCCACACTAAAAGATATTCGTTCTCACGTTGCTTTAACGGGAAGCGCACAAAGAGGGCATCATGGGCGACCAACTTTCTTCCTTCGATTATTTCCATCTGGGAGTAGGAGGTGCCCGATCTGCCGGACCAGGGAACCACGTCCGTTCCGCGGTAAATTTTTCCTCTTTGATATAATTTATTTAAAAACATCCAAATCGTATAATTATTCTCATCGGACATGGTGTAATAGGAATTATCCCAGTCCATCCAATAACCCAACCGGATTGACTGTTCCGTTTGCACACCCGAATATTTTATTACCCTTTTCCGACAAAGGTCGATAAACTTTTCAACCCCGAATTCCTCGATGTCGCGCTTGGACTTAAAGCCAAGTTCTTTTTCCACTTCCACTTCAACCCATAACCCCTGGCAGTCGAAACCATTCTGATAGCGCAATTCATGACCGGTCATGGCTTTGTACCGCTGGTACAAGTCTTTCAGTGTCCGACCCCAGGCATGGTGCACACCCATGGGATTATTGGCGGTTATGGGACCGTCAATAAAACTCCACTTGGGTTTGCCTTTGTTAAGTTGAACGCGTTTCTCAAATATCCGGTTTTTCGCCCAGAAGTCCAGAACGCGGTGTTCCAGAGCGATAAAATCAACTTTCGGATTTACTTTCTTTATTGCCATCTTCGCCTAAA
>JAADGP010000130.1 GCA_013152315.1 FCB group bacterium | reverse complement strand
TTCGCCTCCTGTCGCCAGTACGGGAGGGCCGTCGGAACGGACGAATATCGGTTGGGGCACGTACCCCCGACTGCGCCGGATTTGCCTTAGTTTGCCTGCCAGATGAATGACTACCGAGTCGTCGCTGCGCAGGTAAATATCCCGGTTGTGTACCAGAAAATAATCAGCGATTTGGTGTAACCGTTGAAAGGCTTCTTTGTTTTCGATGCAAATGGGTTCCTCGCTGTAATTCGCGCTGGTCATTACCAAGGCCTCAAATCCATGTCGCAACAACAGGTGATGAAGGGGTGTGTAGGGAAGCATTATGCCCAGGCGATCATTGCCGGGGGCAATCGAATCGGCAAGTTTGCGGTTGGGTCTTTTTTTCAACAGTACGATGGGAGCCTGCAGGGACCGGAGAGTTTGAATTTCCGCAGGGGTTAATTCGCAAAATTCCTTTATTGTGGATATGTCAGGCGCCATTAAGGCAAATGGCTTTTCCTCGCGTCCCTTTCTTTCCCGCAAAGTTGCGATGGCTTTCGCGTTGGTGGCATCCACTGTCAGGTGAAAACCGCCTAATCCTTTAATGGCAATAATGTATCCTTCTTTCAGCAGGTCGGCTGTTGTCCCAATCGGATCATCGGTATTGATGCTGTTTTGTGTCTTATCAAGCAGAGTGACGCGCGGACCACAGTCCGGGCAGGCGTTTGGTTGGGCATGAAAACGCCGGTTAGCGGGATCGTCGTATTCCGATTGGCAAGCGGGGCACATGGTAAAATGCCGCATGGAGGTAAAGGGCCGGTCGTAGGGGATGTTTTCAATAATTGTGTAACGGGGACCGCAGTTGGTGCAATTGATAAAGGGATATCCGTAGCGCCGATCGTGGGGATCGAACAATTCGGCCAGGCAATCCTCGCAAACCGCCACATCCGGGGAAATTAAAGTGGCGGCCTTCGAATCCGATTCGGAAGGAAGAATCGCGAAACCCCGCGTGCCGATGGATGGGATAATCTTTGATTCTATTTCAGTGATTACCGCCAGCGGGGGAGTTTCTTCGGTTAACGTTCTTAAAAACTGATCGAGTTTGGCCGTTGGTCCTTCAATTTCGATCAGAACACCGTCGGATGTATTGGCAACATTCCCGGATAAACCGAGACGGAGAGCTGAATTGTAAACAAAAGGCCGGAAACCGACACCTTGCACAATTCCATTAACGAAGACTTGTCTTCGTTGCGTGTTATCCTTCAACGTGCGGACGGGAGTTTTCAGGACGGTTTAACTTGTTTCCTGATCCACTCGAACCATTGGTCCAACCCCTCACCCGTTTTGGCGGAAAGGTCAAAAAATTGCAGGTGGGAATTTACTTGCGAGGCGTTTTGTTTGCAGGCCTCCAGGTCGAAATCAACGTAAGGTAAGAGGTCTGTTTTGTTGATGATGCAAATATCCGCCACGCTGAACATGGTCGGATATTTTTGCGGTTTGTCGTCGCCTTCGGTAACACTGATAATGACAATTTTATGTGCTTCGCCCAGTTCAAATAAAGCGGGGCAGACCAGGTTGCCGACATTTTCGATAAACAGGAGCGATTGATCTTTCGGATCCAGTTCATGGACAGCACGGTTTATCATGTCGGCGTCCAGATGACAACCGGTGCCGGTGTTTATTTGCACCACCGGGACACCCGTTTTTTCGATGCGGTCCGCGTCGCGCAGCGATTGCTGATCGCCTTCGATCACGGCGATCGGAAATTCCTGTTTCAGGGTGGCAATTGTTCGTTCCAGCAAGGTGGTCTTACCGGAACCGGGTGAACTCACCAGGTTAAGGGCAAAAATCTTTTTGGCTTCGAAATACCCGCGGTTTCGTTCCGCCAATAAATTGTTTTTTAATAAAATATCCTGTTCGACCCGGAGTGTTCGTCCGTGATCGTGGGACGGTTCGGATTCGTGTGTATGATCGTGAGAATGGGGATGGGGATGATCATGGTTGTGAGTTATGTTTTCCTGACCCGGTTTGCGGATCGTAACCGGATCGCCCGGTTGGCCGCAACCACATGTATCGCACATAGTAACTCCTTAGTCGATGTTAATGGAACGAATTTTTAATTCTTTTCCCTGGGTGATTTCCACTCCGAAGCCGCCGCAATTTGGGCATACTGTGATGAAATTGTCCACATCGATTTCATTATGGCAATGGTGACAGATTCCTTTTCCCGGGATTCTAATGATACTCAGGGACGCGCCGTCGGCCAGGGTGTTTTTACTGGCCGCTTCGAAACAGAATTCGAGGGAATCGATCATAATTCCGGCTAATTCGCCGATTTCCAACTCGATTTGATTTATTTTTTGAGCTTGCTCCGCCCTTGCCTGGGATGAGACAATATCAATAATGTTTAAGGCTATGGACATTTCGTGCATAATGAAAGCGCCAGACAATCTAAATTTACTATTATCTGTCATGAATCTCATTCGACAAATATGTACCAACATTTTTCGGAATATCCGCCGGCCGTGTCTTTGAAAATACAGCGGGGATATTGACAGGAAATCATTTTTATCCGCTTTTCTTGTTAAACATATTTTTCTTCTGATTCCCGGCTCTTGGCCCTTCAGGTATTCTATGATTCTCCCATCATAACCGTGGTCATTTTTATCGTATTCGTGTTCTTCTCTTTGTAATAAATGTGCGTTTTTATTTAAAATTTTACCTATTTTAAGTGTGTTTGGTCATCCAATGGAGTGCAAGATGAAGAAATATTTAATTACTTTACGCTGGTTTGTTGAGAGTGAGGAAGAGGTTACTGATGACAAGGTACTGGAGATATTGCAACACCGGAAAGACGGGACACCTTCCTGTCCCAACTGCCCCACCAGGAACGCGCACGGTTTTGCGGTACTTGACCATCAGGATTTTATGGAAAGAAAACCGGTGTACATTTCCACCACGGAGATAAAGGAATAGATCTTCACCATAAAAATCCGCCGGGTTAACCAAACGCCATCTATGGTCTGTATTGTATAGTAATTCTTCAGTAAAGGGTGCATGTTTAAAGACCCAAGACCCAAATTCCAAGAGCCAAAAAATATAATTTTCTGTGTATAATCAATATATCGGTAACGCCTCTGGTTACCATTCCACCACGTATTGATTAATAGTCCGGTTCTTGGATTCCGGCTCTTGGTGATTATCCGCCAGCTGGCGGATTCCCCCGACAGTCGCTACGCTCCGACACAATCACGCTTCACGTTTCACGTTTTACGTTCCACGTTTCCCCAACAGTCGCGATGCTCTGTCGGGATTCCTACTACGTTCCGACACGTTCAGGTATTTTCGGGTTGATTTGGCAAGTGAGCACTCACTATATTACCGATGGAGAATCCCATGATTACCCGACGAATGAAACGTGCCGACCGGATCGAACAGATTCTTGACTGTACACTAAAACTAATTGAGTACAAATCAATGGTATCCATTCGAACGGCGGAAATCGCGAAGGCTGCCGGTGTAACCGAAGGAACCCTGTTTAAATATTTTTCTTCCAAGGAAGATATTCTAAATCGGATTATAAAACGGTACCTCGATTCCCAACATCCTTTAACTCCCGCTGAAGATATAAGAACAAAAGAAGAATTCAGGATATTTTTGGACAAGTATTTAACGAGCATGATTACCACCTCAAGGCAACGGCGGGCCTACCTGCGGTTATTGTTACAGATCAGCCTGGATCAGCACGCTTTATCTTTTCAAAAGTACCGTCAAATGAAAAACGGATTGTGGGCCGTCATGGAAAATCGAATTGAGTACGGGAAAAAACATTGGGGTTTCCGCTCCGATTTTGACACACCCGTACAAGTAAGATTATTTCACCTGTCGGTTCTGATGTTCTTTATCGAACAGGAGGTTTTTGGAGCCAAATCCATTGAAAAATTCGACTTGAGCAAGGTAAAAAAAATTGCGATTGATAATCTATTTAATCTCCTGGAAAATAAGACAACCAATGATTAAAGAAACCAGGCTTTTGTATAGCGAGGGTTTTATTCTTTTAGCTGCCCTCCATACGCAAGTCATAATGGAATTTCGCGGGCAGAAAAATATAATCTATTTCTTAACGGAGGGAGATAATTAATATGGATATTTTAAATAAGTTTTCACCCTACGCGCACTGGCTGGTGCGGCTGTCTTTGGCAGCGACTTTCCTGTATCATGGGCCGACTAAATTTCCCGTCGCTGGTGGAATCGCGTTTATGATGGGAATGCCGGTATTCTTGATCTACTTGTTGGCCACCATGGAAACGATTGGTGGGATTCTGATCCTGTGGGGTGGTATTGGTCCCGATTGGGCAACCAGGGTTGCCGGGGCGTTGTTTGCCATCGTAATGTTCGGTGCCATTTTCATGGTTCATTTTTCGAACGGCTGGGATTTCATGGCCGGGTGGGGGGAAGGAACCAATAACATGGGCGGCATGGAATTCCAGACGTTGATTGCGGTAGTCGCGCTTTATTTCCTTACGCATGGGAACAGGGTAAACGACTAAACTCTTAGGTGTGGCAGGAAGATGGGGAAACCAATCCCCTGCGGTTTCCCCATCATACTTATTTTTTTTATTACCGAATTGAATGCATCTTGATTCAATGGCCAGGATCACTACTATTAACGAATCCGAAGCAACCGGTTATCTATCCGAGCTGTATGAAAGAGTCGCCGATCAACGAGGCGGCGTATCCAATGTTTTGAAAATTCAATCACTGTTGCCGAAAACCCTTAGCGACCATTTCAATCTCTATAAGACATTAATGTTTGCAACGAAAACAACCGGTCTGCCACGCAAGTTGTTGGAAATGGTAGCGGTCATCGTTTCGGCAACGAACAATTGTTCCTATTGCGTTAAGCACCACAGCGAACCGCTCTACCGGTTAATCAAAAACGGCCGACTGGTTGAAGCGTTGCAGAAACGCGATTGGGAAAGTTTGTCTCAACTTGTAGACCAAAAAACCTTAGCCGCGCTTTCCCTGGCGGAGAAAGTTACCGGTCGAATAACCGAAGTAGCCGCCGGAGATATTGATCGGTTGAAAAGTTTGGGTTATTCCGATATTCAGATATTACACCTGGTCCTGGTTATTAATTACTTCAATTTTGTAAACCGCAATGTGCTGGTTTTAGGGGTTGAATTGGAGTCCAATTATCCCGAAATGTGTAAATAAGGAGTATGTGCAAGCGCCAGACCGTTGGCAGTGGATTTCCACCGGTTTTGTGCCGTTCCGTTTATTTGGAGACACTGATTATTAATTCATTTATTTCATCATTTCATTCTCAATAAGAAAGCAAAATTTTAGTAATATTCCCCGTAATAATTGACGAGTGACACTGGATATGTATTTCAGCGCCTATGCCTATTTTACCAAAAAGCGTTAACCAACAGGGAGGTAAAAAGTAATGATCGGAATAATCGGCGGAACCGGTATTTATCGGATGGAAGGTCTGGAATTGATTGAAAAAAGGGCTGTTTCGACACCTTTCGGAGATCCCTCCGCTCCGCTTTTACGAGGCAGATTGGGAAAACAGGAAGTTGTATTCCTCCCGCGCCATGGGAATCAACACCAGTTTTTACCGTCGGAAGTGAATTACCGGGCCAATATTTATGCCCTGAAGATGGTGGGAGTAACAAAAATAATCGGTATTTCAGCGGTGGGAAGTCTCCGCCGGGAAATCGCTCCCGGTGATCTTTCCGTACCCGATCAATATTTTGATTGGACCCGGGGACAACGGGAAGGGTCCTTTTTCGGGAAGGGGCTGGTCGCCCATATCTCCACTGCCAAGCCGGTCTGTCCGGCGCTTACCTCCGCCATTTCCCGGGCGGGACAAGCCCTGGAGCTTACCGTGCATGTTAATAAATCCTATGCCTGTGTGGAAGGACCGCGATTGGGTACCCAGGCGGAAAGTTTTTTCCTGCGCGATTCCGCCGGTTGCGATCTGGTGGGAATGACCAACATACCGGAGGCGTTTTTGGCCCGGGAAGCCCAGATCTGTTACGCCACAATAACCATCGCCACCGATTATGATTGCTGGTTGGATGATCCCGAACAACACGTGTCCGTCGCCAAGGTACTCGAACTCTACGGAAAAAGCCTGCACAAAGTAAACTCGCTTTTAAAATATCTTTTAAACAATCCGTTCCCGGAAGTTGAATGTCAGTGCCGGGCCAGTCTGAAAGAGGCCCTTTTGACACCGGAGGACGCTTTAACGGATGATCAGAAAACATTATTAACGGTTTTAAGGAAATAAGCAGCTACGTTCCGGATTAACATTCGTAGACAGATTCCGAAATTTCGGAGTTGAAGGGAGGAAGCGGAATGGATGTTTTATTTGAATGTGCCGTGATCGGAGGCGGGATCGGCGGTTCGGCCGCCGCGCTCAGGGCCGCGCAAAACGGAATGCTGACCCTATGGCTGTTGGGAAGCAACGCGACCCGAAAACGCAGCCGCTCGCAATGGGTAAAGCACTTAGACAATATTATCGGCTTTAATGAAGACATTATCAAGGACCAGGTCTTGAAATCGTTGGAAAGAGCCGGTCAAACCGAAGCTGCCAAGATCGTTGCCCAGGAGCATTACCATATAAACAACCGGAAGATCATCCAAAACACCATTGCGCGAATTCAAAACGAATATTCCACGGTGAACATCGTGAAAAAGGAGGCCACGGGGTTGCGCAAGTCCGAAAGTGGGTTTGCAATAGACACTCCGGATTGCACGTACAAAGCCCAGGCCGTAGTGTTGGCGACCGGTGTGATGGATGAACAGCCCGCCATAAACAAAATAAACCGTATGGGGAATCCGGAAGATTCTCCGCGGTGGATTTATCCCTTTGCCAACCGGGAACAAGTATTGTATTGTATTCGCTGCGAGGGGCATTTAACGAGGAATGACCGGGTGGCGGTGATTGGTCATAAGGATGTTGCCGCGGAACTGGCGATGATGCTTCGTGAACGCTATGGCACCCAGGTAACGATTCTGACCAACGGCGTCGAACCGGAAATAACGGCTGACCGGCGGGAAATACTCGATCGGTACGGTGTTGAGGTCATTTCCGAGAAAATTCTCGATATTTTAAGTACGGGCGTAAAACAATTGAACGGTTTTCAGTTTGCTTGTCATCCCCCGGTGGAAGTCAGGTTCGCGTTAATCGCGATGGGGCTGCACCGGGTTTACAATGATCTGGCACGCCAGGTTGATGCCCGGTTACTGGATCATGACCGGCCGGTTGAAAAGCGTCATGTTTGGATCAATCATAAAGGTGAAACCTCGGTGCCGAA
>JAADGP010000045.1 GCA_013152315.1 FCB group bacterium | reverse complement strand
TTCCCGGGCAGCGATCCCAATTATTGGGACCAGCGTTCGCTGGAAATCACTTTTGGTCAATACAACAGCCCGATTCCGGAGATATTTTTTCAGTTTGTTGATGGAAGCATTATTGATGGAAGCGATTACGTGGTGGTGGCTTTTGTTGATGAAAACGGGAATAATTTCCCGGATCCCGAGGAAGATATCGGAAAAACTCCTCCCTTCAGCGTGGTTGGTGGTTTTGCCAATGTCGGTACTATTGACGTGGGAGTGGTGCCGCCCGCCGGTTATTCTTTTGACTTCGGCGCCACCGGAGGATATGCCGAAACCAATTTCCAGGATTTGGACGGAGGTCCGCAGGTGACCCTGGAAATGTTCATCAAGCTTCATCGCTCTTTCGGTTCCGGCGAGCAATACGGCTTATTTTTCAGGCAGGATTGGGGAGGCCTGGGTTATGACGGCAGTTCCGGGGAATTCATATTCAGGTTAGAGAACATTGGCGTGGTTCGCTGGCAGTTTTCTCCCAACCCGAATGAGTGGCATCATATTTCTGCGGAATATGACGGCGCCAACCTGGCGATTTATTGGGATGGTGTTATTATGGCCCAGGCGCCGGCCACCGGATCGCTGGCTTCGGTGCAACCGGTGTTGCGCTTTGGCGAAGGCTTTGACGGTCTGGCCGATGTGATCCGAATCAGTGACATCGCCCGTCACTATCCGAACAATTTTGATCCGTGGGTGACCAATTACGCTCCCGATAACAATACCTTCCTGTTGTATCAGTGCAACGAAGGAAGCGGGGGGATATTATATGATGATATGGGAAGCCATAACGCGACAATCACCGGGAATCCGACCTGGGTTCCCGACGAACCGTTGGCCGGAGGTTCGTCCGAAGGATGGATTAACGGGAATGT
Organism: FCB group bacterium; assembly: GCA_013152315.1. GTDB lineage: Bacteria > Fidelibacterota > Marinisomatia > Marinisomatales > JAADGP01 > JAADGP01. The sequence goes on along the minus strand of JAADGP010000045.1, from coordinate 6,459 downwards.
TTCTCTGAGTACGGATTATGCTCCCGGTCAGTTTTATCTGGGGTTGTGGTTCCCCGGGACCAATCCCGATAGCGATCCCCCCAGTATGAATTTTCAAGTTGGTACCGACCCGCCCTCGACGGAATATTACGAATTTCGCAGTGTTGACATACAGCCCAACACCGGTCCGTACGTGATCAGAGCTTTCTTTGACGTGAATGGGAACGGACAATTTGACAGTGATGAACCAAGAGGCGAGGCCGGCGAGCTGTATATACCGACCACCGGTCAGTTGGTCGGCATTAATATTGATTTGACAACCACCGTCGTCGGCATATTGACGGGGAAAATATTTTCACCGCGTGCGACCAGCGGCGATTTGTACCTGGCCCTCTGGTATTCCGGCGATCCCGGCAGTGGCAACCCGGATATCACCAAAGGACCCGTTCCCTTCTCTTTTACCGGTTCGGGCAGCTTTTACCAGTATCAGTTGGACGGCGTTGAAGAGGGAACCGGCTATTATGTGGGTGTATTCTTTGACGAACAGGGATCGGACAACAGTGGTGTTGACACCTGTGATGCGGGCCGGGATCTGTGGGGAGAAGCCTTTAATGTGGATGTCGCAGGTACAACAACTCTGGACATTACTTTGGAAGAATGTGAAGGCGCCCAGCCTGAACTGCAGGTTTCGACCGATGTATTGGCCTTTAACGCGCAGGAGTACGAGCAGGAAATCCTGATCGGGAATACCGGTTTCGGAACCCTGTATTGGACAGCCGCGGTGCAATTTCTGTCGGGAAACCAGTGGCTGACGATCCAGCCGGATTCCGGTAGCGCGGTCGGACTTGAAGAAGATACCGTTGTGGTTACCATAACGCCCACCGGAAGCGCCGATTCCGCCTGGATTATCGTGGACGGTTATGAAGACGCGGCCCGAACAATATCGTTGAACAGCGATACGGTCTTAGTGACCATTGTTCCCTGGGTCGATTACGGTCCGGAGATCGCTAACGGCAGCATCGAAGGCGATACCCCGAAAGTGGGCGAAGATGTTGCAATTACGGCGGAGATTTCATCCGTTAACGGGGTAAAAAGCGCGCAGATTGTTTATGCCCGGGGAGGGGAATCAGGCCTGACCGCGGTAGATATGGAGCCGGTGACGGGAACGACCTCACTTTGGAGAGGCGTCATATCCGGTGGCGACGTAACTCCCAGCGGTATCGCGGTGGAGATTCATGCCACCGATGAGCTGGACTATACCAGCACTTCACCACGAATGAACATCAGCGTGGAATTTCCGATGCTTACCATGAAAGACCTTCCGGTGGAGACCTACACCATGGTATCCGTGCCCGGGGAATTGTATGATAAAAATATTGGTTCCGTGTTGGATGAGTTGGGGACCTATGATCCCAAACAATGGCGGCTTTTCCGCTGGCAAAACGGCCGTTACCTTGAAAATGAAGGCCAGTTTAATCCCGGCGAAGCTTTCTGGCTTATTACTCGTGAAGCCTTCACGATCAGTACCGGTCCGGGTACTTCCACCGACCTGAGTGAGTACACGATTCGGCTGGAAGCCGGGTGGAACATGATCGGCTCGCCCTACACGTTTGGTAACGATATTACCGCCCCGGAAGTTACTTACAGTGATGACCTGGTTGAGAAGGTCCTCTATTATTATGACGGAAACGGTTACATTACGACTTCGATGATGCAACCCGGAGAAGGGTATTGGATCTGGTCCGAAAACGCGGCGGAAATGACGCTTCGGCCCATGCCCGGCACGGTTACGGGAGCCAAACAATATGTTGAGGATTCGCGCGGCTGGCAGGCCAATCTTACCGCCCGGGTTGCCCGGTTCGAAGATCGAATTAATTGGTTTGGCGTACACCCGGAAGCCAGCGACGAAAGGGACAAGTACGATTTTCACGAACCGCCGGTAATCGGGGACTACGTCAGCCTGGCCTTTGATAATAGCGACTGGGCCGTTGGTGCCGGTCAATATCGTACCGATATTCGCCGGGAAGCGGAAAGCGTTTACCAATGGAACGTACGCGTGAAAAGTAATGTGGACGGAGTCGTCACACTGACCGGCGAACACCTGGTCAATATTCCCGAACAAGTTGGTTTGATCCTGGTGGACCGGGATTATCGGACGGTGCAAGATTTGAGAAAGAAACCGAATTACCGGTTTACCAATAGCGGCGCCGAACAGGAACGGCGGTTTGTTTTACTCGCCGGTGAACGGAATCGGCTGACAAAAGAGATTGAATCCATGGGATTATTGCCCAAACAGTTTGCGTTGGCGCAGAATACGCCCAATCCTTTCAACCCGGTGACATCGATCCGGTTGTCGCTGGTGGAAGAAGCCCGGGTGACATTGAAAGTTTATAATGTTCTGGGTGAGGAAGTCGCCGTTATTTTGAACGGCGAACAACTTTCGGCGGGATTCCATCGCCTGATCTGGAACGGGCGCGATCAACGGGGACAACAGGCGCCGACGGGGGTCTATCTCTACAGCGTATGGATTAACAGCAACAAGGGTGTCCCGCTGTTCCATGCCACCAGGAAGATGTTGCTGGTGAAGTAGTCTCCGCGAAGGAGCACGGATTTGACAGGCGCCTTTTCCATATTTGCAAAGCGTTTGAGCAGGCAATTTTGTTGTTAAACAACAAGGGGAACGGTTTTGAAACGATTTAATATTATACTGTTTGCAATAATCGGCTTCTTCTGGTTGCAGGCTTTCGGGCCTTCCGGAGGGAAAGAGTTCGGCAAGATTACCTTACCATTGGGAAAAGTGGAGGTACGCGGTAAGGACAACGATAAATGGGAACGGGCCATGCCGAACCGGAAAGTATTCCAGGGCGATATTATTCGTACCCTGGCTAAATCGCGATGTGAAATTTCCCTCCGGGGAGGCGGCAAGGTTCGGATCGGTGAAAATTCCGAATTGGAATTAAATGAAGTCAATATCAAGCCAATGGAGAAGAATTTTAAGGCCAACCTTAAAAAGGGAAACGCCTGGGTAGCCGCCAAAGCGGCGTTTGGGGAGAAGAAAAACGTGTCCATCCGTACTCCCACTGCCGTGGCGGCCATTCGCGGGACCAAGTATCGGACCAAGGCCGGGGAAGAGGAGAGTTCCATTTTGGTGTATGAAGGGAAAGTCGACGTAAATCAGCCGAAGAATGTTGAGAAGTCTTCCAAGGGCGGAGGATTAAAACCGGGAGGCAAACCCAAATTCAAATTCGGCCCCCTGAAAGAAGTGGCGGCTCCCACGGAAGTTGCCGGTCCTTATGAAGTGACCCTGGAAGATTGGATTTCTCTGGTGGAAGGAATGCAGATTAATGTTCGTAAAGACGGGAAGTACCACATGTTCAAATTCGACCAGGCGGCGGATGCTGATCTGGATTTTGTGAAGTGGAACAAGGAATTGGATGAACAACCGTAATGGTATAGTGTGCCTGGGAATTCTCGGGATGACGGGATGAACCCGGCGGTTATTTTATTTAAGGTGCCGTTCAACGGAAAACCAGATTTTTATTTGATTCCGGTTTCCAATGCCTGATATTGTAAAACGCATCGGCATCGGTGCCCTCATCGGTTTAGCCGTTGGCTTGCTTGTAGCCATTGGCACCAATATTGACGGATTTTTCCTTAAAACCTTGTTGGATGGGTACGAGAATCGTTCCTATGACGCCCGTATGAGGGCCCGACTTGGGGACTGGGAGGAGTCTTCCATCGATAGTGTTGTTATCATTGATATCGAACAGAACTCCATCGAGACCTTGGGGAATTATAAGGATTGGCCTCATGCTTACCATGGCCAGTTAATAGATGTGGTTTCCTCCGGGAATCCCAAGGCTATCCTCTTTGATATTATTTTTGATCCGGAAAACACGTTTAATTACGAACTGGTTAAAACCTTAATTTCCGAGAATCCTCCCCGGGATGAAGATTTGGCGTCCGTGGCGGAACAGTTCCTGGTGGCCAATGATCCAACGCGGTTTATTGAATCCACGCGAACGAGCGAAAAAGTGTACCATGCGTTGGTATTCGAGGAAAGCGACACGGCCCTTTTCCTCTACCCGATGGAAAGTGAGCCGGAGGGATACGATTACCGGAACCATCTTATTGATATTCCCGAAGAACAGGCACGACGCCTGCCTACCGCGGAACGTATCGGGAACACGGATGTAGCCCTTCTTTCCGCGGCGAAAAGAACCGGGAGCGCTAATTTTCCCCAGGATGATGACGGTATTATTCGCCGTGCTCCGACGGCGATATTTTTTAAGGGACCGAACCACGTCTATCCTTCGCTGACCATGGCAGCGACGATGGATATTCTGGGCATTCCCACTGATGGGTTTGATTATGATTTTGACGACCACCTGCTGCGCTTATCGGACACCACCGGCACGGTTATCCGGGAGATCCCAATCGATGATCAGGGACGCATGTTTGTGAATTATTACGGGTATTTCAAGACCTTTTATTACCTGCCGTACGTGTACTGCTTTGATCCCGAGATGCTCCCGCCGGAGTATTGGGAGAATAAAATCGCAATTGTCGGTTCGTCTCTCCCGGGATTAATGGATCTCAGGAACACGCCGGTGCAGGAAACTTTTGCCGGGGTGGAGATCCACGCCAATGTGATTAACAGTTTAATGAATAACGAATTTGTCCGGCTAACGAGCGAAACAACGAATTTCTGGGTGATCCTGATTATCGGCCTCCTGTTTGGCTTGAGTATAAATCTACCGGCGAAGCCGATATATTCCCTCCCGATTCCAATCATCGGCGCTTTAGGATGGGTGGTCTTTACGTATAGTCAATTTTTCACCCAATTGGTCATGTGGGAAGTCATCCGTCCGGTACTGACAGTGGGTATCACCTACCTGGGAATATTTTTATATAATTTTATCGTGGTGGAGAAAGATAAACGATTCCTCCGGTCAACCTTCAGCACATATATTTCCCCCGAGTTGATCGAGCAGATGTACGAAGAAAAACAGGAACCGAAATTGGGTGGTGATTCCGGTATCAAGACCGCCTATTTCACGGACATTCAGAGTTTTTCCAGTTTCTCCGAAGTGTTGTCCGCCACGCAGTTGGTCGAATTGCTGAACGAGTACCTCACCGCCATGACCGATGTTCTGCTGGAGCAATCCGGGACCCTGGACAAGTATGAAGGGGACGCGATTGTGGCTTTCTTCGGCGCCCCGATCCACATGGAAGATCACGCTTACCGGGCCTGCATCGTGGCTTTGAACATGCAGAAGGAACTGGCACAACTGCGGAAAAAGTGGGCCGGGGAAGGTGACAAGTGGCCCGAATTGGTTCATCACATGCGTATGCGCATCGGGATTAATTCCGGAGAAATTGTTACCGGCAATATGGGCAGTCGTACGAGAATGAATTACACGATGATGGGTGACGTCGTAAATACGGCGGCGCGCCTGGAAGCTTCCGCCAAGCAGTACGGGATCTATATTCAGATGACCAAAGCGACATTGGATATGGCGGGCCCGGAACATTTTGAAGTGCGCGAGATCGATCGGGTTCGGGTTGTGGGCAAAACCGAGGCGGTCGAGAGCTTTGAACTGATGGCGTTGAAAGGGGAGTTAAACAGCCGGTTAGTGGAAATGCGCGAGATTTATAACGAGGGCCTGGCGCTTTACCGGAAACAAGAGTGGGATAAAGCTAAACGCGCATTCGCGGAAGCGGAGAAACTGGAAGAGGTATTTACCAATCGTCCCACGAACCCCAGTCGTGTTTATTTGGAACGGTGTGATTTTTTCAAGGCCAATCCACCCGGAGATGATTGGGATGGTGTGTGGACATTGAAATCAAAATAAAGAAGTTTGTTGGTCCCCGATTGTAAATAGCCGTTCCTGCATTACGTTTTTTTGTGGCCTTAATTATGCGCGGTTGTGTCTGGCCTTACCGCTGTTTATTCCTGATTATCTTTTCCGGTTGTGAGTTTCCCCGGAAAAAATTAAGCCTGCGTCTCCGGAAGGAAAAAATTTATTTCTGCGGAATTGAAAAATTTCCAATTCAATTATTTGTTCTTTTTTGAATCCTTGGCAAATTCAGCAATGTCTAAACAACAAACGGCGGTCCTTTTGTTAGAGGATGGCCGTTTTTTTCAAGGATTTTCCCTCGGAGCGGCCGGTGAAACCACGGGCGAGTTGTGCTTTAATACCGGCCTGACCGGCTATCAGGAAATCCTTACCGACCCTTCCTATTGCCGCCAGATCGTGACTATGACCAGTCCTCACATCGGAAATTACGGTATTAACCCCGAAGATGTGGAATCTTCCCGTATTCAGGTTGCCGGCTTCGTGATTAAGGAAGAAACCGATATTCCTTCCAACTGGCGATCAACCCAAAGTATCGGCGCGTACCTACGCGAGCACAACATCGTTGGTATTCAGGGTATTGATACACGGGCGTTGACGCGACATATCCGGACGGAAGGGG
>JAADGP010000149.1 GCA_013152315.1 FCB group bacterium | reverse complement strand
AGTATTCGCTGAGCGCCACCTCTTTGGCAATGGCCGCCGCGACGCGCTCATTATCGCCGGTAATCATGATTGTTTTTTTAATCCCCAGTTTGCGAAGCGTTGCCAGGGTTGCCTTGGTTTCCGGTCGCGGCCGGTCCGCCAGCCCCAAAATCCCGAGGAATTTCCCATTGCTCATTACCAGCATGGTGGTTTTGCCACCGGCTTCCAGGTCGGTTACCCGGCGCACCACCTGTTCGGATACCTCGGAAGATTCCTGTTCATTGAACAACTTAACTTAAGATTCCCGACTTTTACTTTTTCCCCGTTTAACAGTCCGACAATGCCTCGGCCGGTAAGGGATTGTAAGTTCTCGATTTCCGGGAATGATATATTGCGTTTTCGGGCCAGGGAAACCACGGCCTTGGCCAAAGGATGTCCCGAAAGACTTTCCATGGCGGCGGCGATTCGGATTAACTCGGTTTCGTCCGTCCCGTTTAAGGGGACGATGTCGGTGACCTCCGGTTTGCCGGATGTGATGGTCCCCGTTTTATCAAACGCGATAGCGTCCAGACGACCGAGATTTTCCAGGTGGATTCCGCCCTTGACCAAAACACCGTTCCGGGCGGATTGGGCTATTCCGGCGAGGATCGCCGCGGGAGTCGCGATCGCCAGCGCGCAGGGAGAAGCGGCAACCAGCATCGTCATGGCGCGCAGGAAGGCATCGCCGAAATCCAGAAGCCCCGTTAAAGGTGGAATGATAATGACCAACACCACACTTACCAGCACGGCCGGTACGAAAAATCGTTCGAACCGGTCAGTAAGTTGCTGCGTGCGCGATTTCTGGGTTTGTGCCTCCTCCACCATCTGGATTACACGGGCCAGCGTCGTATCGCCGGCCAGTTTGGTGACTTTAATCTCCAGGGCCCCGTCACCGTTTACGGTACCGGCAAAGACCGGGTCGTTCGCGCTCTTTTCCACCGGTATGCTCTCACCGGTGATGGGACTCTGGTCCACCATCGATTGTCCTTCGATAACCTCGCCGTCGATTGGAATTCGTTCTCCCGGGCGCACGATAACGAGATCACCGCGGATTAATTCCTTTACCGAAACTTCAAGCACCTGTCCATCGCGCCTGACCTTGGCCGTCTTGGGAGTGATTTTCCCCAGGGATCGGATGGCCTTTCGCGCCCGGCCCATGGCGTAGTGTTCCATGGAGTGACCAATGCTGAAAAGGAAGAGCAGGAGCGCGCCTTCCGCCCACTCACCCAAAACGGCCGCCCCGATTGCCGCCACAACCATAAGAAAATCAATATCGAAACGTAAATGCCGTACCGCTTTTAACCCGTGCAAGGTCGCGTCGTAGCCCCCGGTGAGATAGGCCGATACATATAAGGAGATCGCGAGCCATTGGGGAAAATCGAGGAATCTTTCACCGATGAAACCGACGAAGAGGAAAACTCCCGAAAGCAAGGCCAGCACCAGTTCCCAGTTCTGCCGGAACCAACTTTGCGGCTCTTCCGTTGCCACTTCCCAGGGAACGTACCAGTTCTATAATCGCTTCTTTGGATATGATCGTACTGTCAAACTCCACCCGCATGCTTTCGGCGGCGTAGTTGACGGAGACAACCAGGACGCCTTTCTGTCGGGCGAGGATGTGTTCGATGCTGGTTGCGCAGTCACCGCAATCCATGTTGGTGATCCGCATGGTCTCGTGGTGGTATCGTTCCGTGATCGCCGCGCCCTCGATTTCGGCCCAGCGTTCAACCTGATTCAGGGATATAAGCTCCGGGTCGTAATGGAGACACAGAAGCGCATGGTTGTTTTTACGGTGGATATGAACTTTTTCAAGTCCTTGCCGGTTTTCCAACCGTTCAAGCAATCGTTCAATGCATTGATCCTGATCGTTCTCCAGATCGGGAAGCAAAAGCGGAATTTCCAAGTGTAGGATTTTTTCAGATTTCATCGGATCATACCTGTTCTTTCGGATTGAAATCCACCAGGGCAACGGTTCTTATCTCCAAACGGCATATCCTTTTCATTTCTGTTAAGGCCAGTAACGATGTAGTGGCGGTTCCTGAAGAGGAATTCATCTTGTTTCCGGCGTTTCCGGTCGGGGATAACTCCATTTTCCACTTGCAGTTTCGTCGAGACCGGAACTGGCCGGGATGGAATTTAACATCGAAAAGCGTTATTGTCTCGTTTGCGATCGTATTTTTCTTTTTCGATATAAAGGGGTACGCGTCTCATCCGATTTGTGGAGATCAAAGGGGCCTAAACAGCCTCCTCGCCCCGTTCTCCCGTGCTTATACGAATGGCATCATCCACATGTGAAATATAGATTTTCCCGTCACCCTTGAGCCCGGTATGAGCATGCTCCTGGATAGTGGCGACGATGGATTCCACCATATCGTCCGTGCAAACCAGTTCCAATTTGGTATGGGGAATGAAGTCCGTCAGATCTTCGGCGGCTTGATGGTGTGCGCCGCGCTCGGCGCCGCGACCGAACCCGCGGGCGTCAATAACACTCATTCCGGGCAACCCCTTGATTTTATGAAGCGCCAAAGTCACTTCGGACAGTTTATGCGGTTTGATATATGCTTGTATCCGTTTCATTAGCTGTTTCTCCTGTTTCAAGTCTATGCTTCAATTTCCGGATCAACGGAAAACCATTTGTAAAGGGCCGGTACCACCAACAGGGTAAGAATCGTGGAAGTTACCAATCCGCCCACAACCACTGTGGCTAAAGGACGTTGAACTTCGCTTCCGACTCCTTGAGAGAAAAGAAGCGGAATCATTCCCAGCGCCGCGGCCAGGGCTGTCATCACTACCGGCCGGAAACGGAGGCAGGCGCCGGTAATGGAGGCTTCATCGATGGGTAATCCTTCCCGCAGGAGCTGATTCAAATACGTTACCAAAACGATTCCGTTCAGCAGGGCGATCCCGAAGAGGGCGATGAACCCGACGGAAGCGGGGACGGATAAATTAAGTCCGCTTATCCAGAGGGCTACGATTCCTCCCACCAAGGCCAGGGGAATATTCAACAGAATCAGAAGCGTATTTTTCAGCGAGTTAAAACTGGAAAAGAGCAGGATGAAAATTACCAGCAAGGTGATTGGTATAACCACGGCCAGGCGTTTGTTGGCTTCCTGTTGTAATCGGAATTGTCCGCCCCAAGTGGTCAAATACCCCGGCGGCAAGTCAACTTTTTCGTTTATGGCGGCTTGGCCCTCACGCACGAAAGAACCGATATCCCTTCCGGATACATTACATTGTATGGTGATGAAGCGTTGGTTGTTTTCGCGCGTAATTTGACGCGGACCAACGATTTCTTCGATTTTTGCTAATTGGGACAAGGGAACCTTCGTACCGGTGGGAGACTGTATTAAGATTTGACTGATGGCATCCTTGGTTTCCCGGTATTCGGGCGCGAAACGGACCAGGATATCGAAACGACGAATGCCTTCGAATATCTGTCCCGCCGTTTGCCCGCCGACGGCCGCGCGAATGACTTCCTGAACGTCCGAAACATTAATGCCGTAACGGGCAATCGCGTGCCGGTCCACCTTGATTAGCAGTTGGGGTGTCCCGGAAACCTGGTCTACCTGCACGTCGGCGGCGCCTGGAATTTGTTTTATTACGGCGGCGATTTCATCAGCTTTGCTCTTTAAAACGTCCAGTTCGTCACCGAACAACTTGATTGCCAATTCAGCCCTGATGCCTTCCAATAGTTCATCAACGGTCATGGCAATGGGTTGGGTGAAATTCATCAATACTCCCGGGATTTCTCCCAGGGCTTCCCTTATGGTTAATTCCAGTTCACTCTGGTTTTTGGCGAAACGCCACTCATTCTTGGGCTTAAGAAGAATATACGTTTCGGCGCTGTTGACCGGGTCGGTATGAGCTCCCACTTCTCCGCGTCCGATCCTGGTGACCACACCGGTAATCTCCGGTATTTTCATCAAACGGCGCTCAACGGTCAGGGTAATGCGCTTGCTCTCGTTCAGAGATATGGAAGGAGCCATGGTCAGTCGAACGACCATCGTGCCCTCTTCCAGGGTCGGCGTAAACTCCGATCCCAGCCGGGGGAATATGGCGGCCCCGATGAGGATCAAAACGGTTGCCAATATAACCGCGTTTTTCCGGCGTTTAACAAAAAAGGTGACAACCGGGCGATATAGTTTTAACAGGGTGCGCAAAACCCAAATGTCCTCGTGTCCCGAGCCGTCCGTGTTTTGTTTCGGTTTACGCATCAAAAACGATGAAAGTACCGGCGCCAGCAACAGCGTAAATACCAGGGACCCGAACATGGCCAAGGCGATGGTGTAAGCCAACGGCCGGAAGGTTTTCCCCTCCACGCCCTGTAATGTAAAGAGCGGCAGGAACACGATGATAATAATGGCAATGGCGAACATGACGGGGCGCACTACTTCGCTGCAAGCGCGGGCGACAATATGAATGCGTGGCTCGGAGCGATCGGCGGATCGTAACATACGATCCACGTTTTCCACGATTACCACACTTCCGTCCACCATCATGCCAATTGCGATAGCCAGTCCGCCGAAGGACATCAGGTTCGCCGATATACCGAAAAGTTTCATTCCGGTAATGGCAAACAACACGGAGAAAGGTATGGCCGTGGCCACCACCACACTGGGCCGGAAGGCGCCCAAAAATACGACCAGGATAATAATTACCAGGACAATTCCTTCCAGGAGCGCGTCCGTTACCGTTTTTACACACGCTTCCACCAGAGTCTTTTGTTCGTAATAAGGAACCAATTTTATTCCTTCCGGGAGGATGCGGTTAATCTCTTTCATCTTCTCTTCGACCTGGCCGATCACGGTGGAGGAATTGGTTCCGTAGAGCTTAACGATCATCCCGGCCACCACCTCGCCGATGCCATTCCGTGTTTCGATCCCTCGCCGGATAGCGCCCCCGATTTTTACTTCCGCCAATTGTTTCAGGTAGATTGGCGTTCCATCGTCGGATTTAATGACGATATTTTCCACGTCTTCGATATGGGAAGCCAGACCCACGGAGCGCACGATAAATTCTTCGGCGTCTTTCTCAATGAATTGAGCGCCGACGTTCAGATTGTTGGCTTCAATCTTTTCAATAACTTCCTGAACGGTTACGTCATAACGCAGGAGGGCGTAAGGATCCAGAACGACGTGGTATTGTTTTTCATATCCTCCGATGCCGAGTACTTCCGTGACTCCGGGAACGGTCTGGAGGTGAAATTTTACCAGCCAGTCCTGGATGGTGCGCAACTCCTCCAGGGTGTATTGCCCGGTTTCATCATCGAGGTAATAAAACAGGATTAGTCCCATTCCAGTGGAGATGGGGCCCATTTCCGGTTCACCGAAGCCTTCCGGTATTTGATCCCGCGCCTCCTGGATTCGCTCGTTTACCAGTTGTCGCGCGAAGTAAATGTCGGTTCCGTCCTCGAAGTAAACATTAACGACCGATAACCCGAAGTTGGACACGGAACGGATTTTTTTCAGGTTGGGCAAGCCGTTCATGGCCACTTCCACGGGATAGGTTACATATTTTTCCACCTCTTCCGGCGCCAGGCCTTCGGTGATGGTGAACACCTGTACCAGGGACGGTGAAACATCCGGGAAAGCATCAATCGGCAGCTTGGTGTAGCTGTAATATCCGGTGGCGATTACCAGGACACCCAGGGCGACCATAAGCAATCGACTTTTTAAAACGAATCGAATCAATTTTTCCATAACTTCATTTCTTATTCTTAAATATCGTGGTTAGTGAGAATCAATGTTCGTCTCCGCCAAAAGACCCTTTGGCAAGCTGGGCTTTAATTGTGAAGCCGCCCTTGGAAACGTATTCCTGCCCGGGTAGCAAACCAGCCAGGATTTCCACGTTGGCGTCGTTGGTTTTCCCCACGTGTACTGATTGTGGTTTGAATCCGTCTTCCGTCCGGATGAAAACGACGGTTTGTTCATCGATCGTTTGTAAGGCTGTCTTGGGAACCAGTACGGGAACATTGTCTTCTTCGATCACTACCCGGCCGGTGATAAAGAGTCCCGGACGCAGGTCGCCGGTAGGATTGGGCAAAATCACCCGCGCCGTGGCCGTGCGAGTGTGTTCATCCAGGGTGGGACTGATATAGGAGATCGTCCCTGTCGTTTTTGGGAATTGGGGACCGGGATCGATTTCCACCGTTTGCCCTAACCGAACAAACGGGAGGTCCTTTTGGTAAACACTCAAATTCGCCCAGACTTCACTAAGGTCGGCGATAACAAAAGCATGGTCATCGTCGCTGATTACTTCTCCTTCGGTGAGGTGGGTTTCGATCACTTTTCCTTTAATTAAGGAACGGACTTCGTACGGCACCAGGCTTTCGTTGCTTTCCACGATTGCCAGCACTTCACCCTGTTCAACCGTGTCGCCTAATTTTTTCCGCACTTCTTTCACCAGTCCGGGGAAACGGGGAACAATGTGGGCCAAACGATCGGGATCAATGGCTATTTCTCCCGGTAAATCCCGGTGCAACTGGAGATTGCCCGGTCCGGCGGTATCCACCAGGATATTAAACTCCTCCAACTCTTCCTCCGTGAGGTGTACCACCGCGTCGGGATTGTGTTCTTCCTCTTCCTGATGTTCCTTAGCCACTTCCGAATCGTTAACGGAGGGTGTGTCATCACGGAAATAATCCCAGGCTTTTGTCAAGCCAAAAGTGATGAGGGATGTAAAGATCACAATTAATACTATGTTTTTTTGATTCATCAGTTTACTCCTTGGATAATCCTGAAATTGAGTTAAGCGTTTGACCCAGCAGCCATTCAAGTTCGGCGTAGGCCTTGTAATAATCCGACGATGCCTGTAACCAGTTCTCCTTGGCCTCGAATAGGGTGTTCTGAGCATCGATGACATCCAGATAATCAAATTTGCCCTGTAAATAACCGTCACGTATAATCCGGTAAGCGTTTTCCGCTTCCGGAAGAATGGTGGTTTGTAACGCCTGTGTTTCGTCATAGGCGACTTGTAAATCGGTATAAATTGAAGAGAGCATGGTACGGATTTGGATTTCCCGTGCCGCTTTTTCCTGGAGGGCTTGTCCGGTCAATGCCCTTGCCTTCTCAATGGTACCCTGGTTCCGGTTGAAGATGGGGATGGGGATGGACAGGCTGGCTTCGTAAGTGTTGTCCGGAGCATCCGTGCGACGAATCCCGGCCCCTAAGGTCAAATCCGGAATTCGGTTTGCGAGTTCCAGATTGACGGTCGCTTGCTGGATTTGCACTTTAATGGCTGCTTGTTTCAGCAAGGGTGATTCGGCGATCGATGGCAATAACGCCTGATAGGCGGGAGGCGTTTCGACGGATTTCAGATCGCCTATGGCGGTGGCATAATCAGCATTCGTCTTGCCCCAAAAGGCGGCCAATTGTTTCCAATGATTTCTTAGCGCGCGGTTGGCCCGATTTAAGGCGATTTGGCTGGAAGCCAGGGCTACCCGCGCCCGCGATTCCTCCGCCGGTGATAATCGTCCGGCTTCGACCCGCAGTTGAATGGCTGTTAAAAAATCATTGGCGACCGAAACTTTTTCCTCATAAAGAGCTACCATTTCCTGATAGAGCAGAACATCGATAAAGGCGGATCTTGCTCCTTTGAGTAATTTCGCTTTCAGCAGCGAATAGTCCATTTTGGTTTTTTCCAGTTCCAATTCCGCGATTTTGCCCCGTTTTTTACGTTTGCCGCCGGTCAGAAAAGTTTGATTCAGTTGTAAAATTGCTTCCGGATCACCCCCGGTGCCGTTTTCAAGTTCCAATTCCGGGTTTAAACGCAGTTTGGCTTGCAGAAGCGCGCCTTCCGCGGCCTTGATCTTGTTGCTCAATGCTTTGAGTTCCGGGTTTTGTTTGATCACCAGAGACTCCAGTTCGGAAACAGTCAGTTCCCGGGTAAGATTTTGTCCGAACAGGACACCTGTTACCATTAGTAGTAGAGAAAACAATTTGGTTCTTGATTGCATGTTGGCCTTCCCAAATATGTGAAACGTACCTTTAGACTCCTTTCCGGCGAGGAAAGGACGCTTAAATGAATTGGATGGAACTTAGGAGGGAAGGATTACAGGAGAAGAACAGTTGCTTGAAGGGCAAGCAAATGTTGCGTAGGAAAAGAAATTATAATTTTATTTTGGTCGGAAGCTGTAAAATTTTGTGTTGGTTTAAATAGGGTAAGTGTCGGCGCCGCTTTGGTCATTGTGGGAGGGGAAAGCTGGTGGTTCTGGAAGGAAACAGTATTAAGCTCAGGGGCCAATAACCAAAAAGGCACGTCCAGGCAGTCGTGGCAACTTTCGGTGTGGGTGTTTTGTTTCGACATCTGGACGTCGCAAGGGGCTTGGGTACAGTTGATTTCGGTCGCGATGTGTCCATCCGATTCGAAACATACTACCGGAGTTTGTGAAAAACCCTGACTGATTACGGTTATCGCAAATAACAGTCCGGCGAATGATTTAATATTTCGGAAAATTGTTTCCATTTAGCTAAAAATTTAGTTGCCTACATATAGTCCCATCAATGAAAAAAGTTCCTGCTGTTTTTGCCTGCACGTGCGCAACAAAATTATTGGTTCAATTGTGAAATACCGGCAATACAGTAAATCAGGGATTTGTTTGTGTTAACTTTTTCCATCGATTTAAAAAGCAAATCCTCGGTACACACCCCGTCTCCCGCCTGATGCGGGAGCCACCCCTCTCAAGAGGGGAATTACCCAAACAACTGCCAATTCATACACGGATTCCCGATATGATCATTTTTTTGACAAACAATTTCGCGTCCCTGTGAGCCCTGAAAGGGCGACTCAACCTAACCCGGTGCGCAGCGCCGGGTTAAAAGGAAAAAGTACCCCAGCCCTGAAGGGGCGTGATAATTCAT
>JAADGP010000071.1:33387-38523 GCA_013152315.1 FCB group bacterium | reverse complement strand
AAGGAAACAATATCCCGGCTGAAACCGGGATATGCCACCGTTTTAAGCAATTCCAAGACTTCGGATTTATTCATGATATCATCACTTATGATTCAGGGTTATACCTGAACGGGTTCGGCAAAGGAATTTAATGCGCATTGCGCTCATTTTGATCCCCGACAGGGCAAAGATTGTTTTGTGCTAACCTGATTAATTCATTAGAAATGAATTAATCACCCTTTGGGCTGAACAAAAAACGGCCGTCAGAAAACAGCCGTTTTTCAATGGTACGGGACTTTTATATCAGCCTTCGTACTCCCGATCGAAGAATTCGTAATTTTTCTTAATATATTCGTGCCATTCTTCGGGAACTTCGCTTTCTTCGAAAATAGCTTCCACCGGGCATTCCGGCTCACAAGCGCCACAGTCAATGCACTCTTCCGGATCGATGTACAACTGTTTTCCGGTTGGGTCAAATCCCGGTTCATGTACTTCCGCACCAGCGCCCGTGGTATTAAAAGGGCCGTGAATACAATCTACGGGACAAACCTCAACACAAGCCGTATCGCACGTTCCGACACAGGGCTCAGCAATTATGTAGGCCATCGTTTTCTCCTTAACAATATTGGTATTAAAAATCTTGCAGAAAGGGTTACGTAAATAAGCTGTAACAACGCGGCTAAATTACAGTGGATTTCTTAAAAGGTAAAAAAGCTTTTAAGGGTGTTTTTAAGTGCCAAGTTGCTTGGAAATAAATATGAACCAATTAATCTGAGGGTATACCCCCAGATATTAATACAAACCACGGCGATTCATTTTTAATTTCCCCGTCATGCTATCTTCATTATCGATATGACACTCCCCGCGCGGCGCAATATCCTCCTCCTCTGGGCGGCCCAGTTAATTTCCTCGGCCGGCGACGCCGTTTACCACCTGGCGTTGATGTGGCTGATCCTGGATCTGACCGGATCTTCCACCGCCACTGGTCTGGTGGCCATGAGCGCCTACATTCCGGCCATGCTTTTCGGTCTCTATTCCGGCGTCCTGTCGGACCGGCATAACCGGATGGTCCTCATGATATTGTCGCAACTGGCGCAGGCCGCAACCGTCATTATTATTCCCATTCTCCTGATTTACGATATTGAAAAAGCCGTACTGTTTGGGTTGCTGGCCTTTGTGCGGGCGACTTTCAGCACGCTCTTCCCCCCGGCCTTCAACGCTTTTGTTCCCATGATCGTTGACAAGCGGCATTTGGTGCGCGTGAACTCCCTGCTTGCCACTTCGGGCCAACTGGCCTGGTTTATCGGACCGGCGCTGGCCGGCATACTCCTCGGTGTAATTTCGTTAAATTTTCTCTTTGTGTTGGATGCGATTTCCTTTATTGTGGCCATAATTTTACTGCTTTTTGTGGTCAAACCGGCGGCCAGGCCCCAAACCGATATCCACCACAGCAACTGGAAAGAATTGACGGACGGAATCCGGTACGTCGTAAACCATGAATCGCTGGGTTTTCTGATCGGCCTCACTATCGTGAACAATCTGTTTATCATGGGACCGGCATTGGTGGGGACGCCGATTTTGGTCAAAGAAGCTCTGGGCGGCACGGTTTCCCAGTACGCTTTTGTTGAAGCTTTCCTCGCCCTGGGAATGTTGATCGGCTCCGTTTTTGTCTACCGTTATGGAAGTCGCGTGAATAGCGGACTCCTGCTTCTGATCGGAATGATATTGGACGGCCTTACCTATTCCATCTTCTACTTTGCCGATTCCATCGGTTTTGTCATGATTTTCATCACCATTCACGCTATCGGAATCCCCATGATTACCATTTCCCGCACGGCGATTATCCAACGCCATTCCCCCAACCGTTACCACGGGCGTTTATTTTCCATGGTCCATCTGGCCGTGGTGGGAGTGACGGCCCTGTCATCGGCCCTGGTTGGAATTACCGCGTCATTCATCGATATAAAAACGATTTTCCTGTTCATCGGCATAGGGGCCGCCATGTGCGGGATTGTGGGGATGTTCCACACCAAGGTTCGCCAACTAACTTGAAGCTGACTTCCTCTTCCTCTAACTTCTTTCATGTCCACGCCTGATCATAAATCGATTTATCTTATTATCGATCAGGGAACTTCGTCCACCAAGGTATTTCTTTTCGATAACAGCGGGCGGGTTCTTTTTTCACGACGGCGCAGGCACCGCCTTACCCGACCGGCCCCTCTTCACGTGGAAAGCAATCCCCTGGAAATTCTGGAAGTTTGTCACCACCTGATTGATGTCGCTCTCAATTTTGCCGCCCGGAAAGGATACCGAATAGCCAAAGCCGGGATGGCTGTTCAGCGATCAACGTTTCTCTTTTGGCATAAGGAAACCCTGAGGCCGCTCACTCCGGCCATCAGTTGGCAGGACAGTCGCGCGAAAAACATTATTGACGTTTTCGAAAAAAACGCCCGCGAAATTCAGGAAATCACCGGTACCCCCTTAAGCGCTCATTTCGGGGCGCCGAAATTCCTGCATTTGGTCGAACACGACAAAGACCTCCGCCGAATGGTAAAGGCCGGAGATATCTGGTTTGGTCCTTTAAGCGCTTTTCTAACGCATTCATTTACCGGTAAAGCGGTTCTTGATCACTCCATCGCCGGTCGTTCATTGCTAATGAACTTAGACACAGCGGAATGGGATCCTTCCCTTTGCGCCTTGTTCGATATTCCACTCCATTGCCTTCCGCCGTTGGTTCCCACGACCGGTGATTTCGGCACGCTGAGTATTGACGGCAACTCGCTCCCGCTGGCGTGTGTCATCGGCGATCAACAAGCGGCCCTGATTGGGCAGGGAGGATCGGAGCCGGGTACCCTGGCCATGAATTTCGGAACGTCCGGATCGGTCCAGTACAATTCGGGATCCCAACCGGGACATATCTCCGGTCTCATCAGCAGCGTGCTGATATCCGATAACGTTTCCCGGACGTACATGCTAGAAGGCACAATCAATGCCTGTAATTCTCTCTTTTACTGGCTTGAAACGGAACTGGATATTCCTCACCATCAAATGTCGTGGCATGACCGGTGCGAAAACACCACCACGAAAGGAGTGCTGGTTCCTGGTTTCGTCGGTCTGGCGGCTCCCTACTGGCGCGACGACTTCAGCACTATCCGTCTGCAACTGGATCACGCAACTCCCGACGAAATCATCCGGGCGGGAATGGAATCGATCGGATTCCTGGTATACGATATCTATTCCAGGATAAAAGATCGTTTTCCGTTGACCGCTAAACTGATAACGGCCGGCGGCGGCGGTTCGCGTTCTCCGCTCCTGCAATTCATCGCCGATTTGCTGCGGCTTTACGTCGGACACACCACCCTGAAAGACCGGACAGCATTAGGCGTATTCAAACTGCTGAAAGCCGGATCAGGTCACGCACCCGAAAATCTGTCCGTGGAATGCGACCAGGTTTTTAAACCGCAAATGGATGAAATGGAACGACAGGATAAAATCAACCTGTGGCACAAGGCTCTGCTTCAGGAAAGAATATCTTTAACGGAGCCGTGATGTCTATTCCTTTCCATGCTTTCCGATACACAACTATTTTTCTTTGGAAATCACAAAGATAAGGGGACGGCGCTTCGCGCAACTTACTCAAAACGGCTTGAATTGCACCAAAACAACAGCAACAATCAAACTAAGAAACATTCCACTGCGAACCAGTTCAAAAGACCGTTCCTGAGCCTCCTGACCGGTTTGAATTTTCTTCAATTTATTTCTGGAAACATAACTTAAGACCAGCGCGATTACCCAAAAGACCGTCTTTACATGCAACCATCCCGCCTGAATCAAATCCGTATCGCGAACCAACATCAACACCCCTGTGATCGGGAGAACAAGGATCGCGATTCCTTCCAGGCGGCTGATTATTCCCAATAAATATTCCCGCACGGTATTGAGATCGCCCTTTTTGCGCCGGGCCCAAATGAGGGAAACAGATAAAGCGGCGCCAAACCAGGTTGCCATCATCAGTATGTGTATGGTTTTCAGAATCAAATAATAATTACTCATTTTAGCTCCCTATTGAGCGGCAATCGTTTCCTTTTACACGGCCGGTGTCTATCGTTTAAACAAATTATTCCCAAGACCCTTGCTTATTTTTTTATCCCATAACGAAAATTAAAGCCGTTTTACTCAATTCCTTTTCACTGTTGAATTTTTCAGGCAAATATTCGACGTCCAAATTCTACAATCCTGCGGTTTTAGCCAAGGATTTACACGGGTTAAAAACGGATTTGAAATTTTACTGATATTTCAAAAACATAGAAAAGGTTTACAAGTTCATCTTAATTAAGGCTGGATTGAAACAAGACAAGCTAAATTGTTCAAGAAAAGTATCTCGAACAACGATCGGCCCTATTTGTACTTTTTCCCGCCTGGCGGGAGATCAAAAGAAGCCGTCGCTGTGCCACGGTTACGGTCGGGGCAAGGCGACAAAGGGGATCAGGTTAGACCAATTTTACGGGAATAATTAATTAGATATATTTCCTGTATCTCTTTGTTAATTAATATCATACAAGTGAATCTCTGGATGAGAAATGATAGTTAATGATCTCCGTGATCTTGTGGTTCAACAGTAAAATTCTCTTTTAAAAATTCGACGGTCGTGTTTGCAGGAGAAGCTGTCCATTCGGTACTCGTTATTGTTTTTTTATCCGCACTCCGATATTCGTGCAAATTCAATAGATAAACATGATCCTGCAGTCCGCTATAGCGGACCGGACCCTACAGTTAACTTTCTCAACATAGATATAGGTGTGTGATGACTATTCCTTCCGGTGCCTACTGTAAATCATAGTCCGGAGACCGATAACGAAACAATATTCAACGGCTGCACCGGCAAATGGAAACGAAATATCTCAGCTCCGACGTCGCCCGTTCAGTTATTTTAACTGTTAGTCACGACGCAGGGAAACAGGCAAATGCCCGGTACACATCAGGCTATGCTGCGCTACGCCTGACAGGCCCCGTCTCCCACCTTCGGCGGGAGCCACCCCTCTCATGAGGGGATTTTCGTATTGCCGAATCCGCAATGGAGTTCACCGCGCACACTAAACAACGGGTGAAAGATGGGTGGGAATGAAAAATTATATCTGCTTTTTATCCTTTTCCCAA
>JAADGP010000071.1:0-33321 GCA_013152315.1 FCB group bacterium | reverse complement strand
GATGTAATCAAATTTTCCATACCGCCCCTGTGGTCCCCGCCTATTACCCACGACTTTGTCGGGGCAGGCAGGCGGGGACGTTGCTTCCGATCCAGCGACCAAATGGCCGGGCATCTTAAATCCAACATTCAAAATCTTCTCTGTGACCTGTGGCTCCCTGGTTTTCACCTTATTCACCATTGTGAAAGCCCGATGACCATCCTTAAGTTTTAATATGAACCCCAAGACCCTGCATAACCTTACCTGGATTCCATTATTTATTATCGGTTTGTCTTTTTCCATTTTGGGTATCATGTGGGTTGTAGCCCGCGACCCCTGGCTTTTGGATCAGGCCGCCAATGAACGGTTATTGGCTGTTGGTTTTGAGACCCTGTTCAAGGCTGAAATCAACGCCCGTTTACCTGACTATTTAATCCTGAGCTACCGGTTTTTTGGTTTGTGGATGTTCTCAATCGGATTATTATTAATGACGTTTATTCAGGTTACGCGGATGGGGACGCGATCAGCCCGCAATGCGATTCACATCGTTCTGGCTATCATAATTACCGGTGTTTACGTAATTGAATTCACTTTCATCCCCGGGTCTCCCTTCCTGTTCCTGACCCACCTCTTGGCGATACTTTTCATCATCAGCGTTTATTCATCTCAAAAACTGAAACGTTTTGATTAAATGCTGATTGAGGATATTCATCCCCCGGTTATCCATTTCCCGATTGCCCTGTTGTCCTCCGCTATTTTTTTCGACACACTGGCGCTGTTATTCAAAAAGGATCGGTTCCAATTGGTAGGAACAGCCAATTTAATTCTCGGTCTTTTCTTTGCGTTGCTGGCGATCATTACCGGATTTATTGCCGATAGATTGGTGGGCCACATGGAAGAACCGTTTCCGGTGTTTAAAACACACGGTTCCATGCAGATATTGACGGTCGCCTTGTTTTTCGGCATCGCTTTCTGGCGCTGGCGCCTGAAAGGCCGATTACCGACGGGACCCCTTAAACAGGGCCTTTATTTAGCCTACGGAACCATTGCCGTGGTCAGCCTGTTTTACGGAAGTTACCTCGGAACTGTTTTAGCGGGACGGTAACGACTAACCGAAAATCCGAATTTCTCTGTACCCTTACTCTTTTAAGACAGTGGAAAGGAGGGTAATAATATCGGATCTCATCCTTTTTTCCGTCCGGGAACTGAAGATTAAAAACATCTTACGGTTTAGGCTCCGGCTGAGGGGGAGAATCTAATGCGTGAAACGTGAATGTGTCGGAGCGCAGCGGATGTTAGGTCAGGAGAGAGATGAAAGAATTTCGGAAGGAGCTGGGTTTTGGGGAAAATCATGACTTCCGGAATTTTTGACTTACCGATCCCACACCAAGCTAAACACACAAAAGAGGAAAATAATCTTCTCTCAACCTTTGTCTTAGCCTCAGCCTAAGCCTTTTCTCATTTCAGTATATTTACGTACTTTTTTCAAAATACAAATTACCATCCGGCAAACCTCGGAAACCGAAAAGTGGTGTTAAAACACTGCCGTTACCGTGTTTTGCTTAAAAGGCTGGATTGTCATCCATTTTTCACATAAGCAAAAAGGCCAATAAACAGCCGGCAAAAGTCGGTTTCCCCTTTTGATTAACCTAAAAGGCAAAGTAACTTTTACGCACCTAAACTGAGAAATAGGGGGCACGATGAATTGGTTTTTTCGATTTATGAACTCCTCCGTCGGGAAAAAGATTATTATGGCAACAACGGGGTTGTTGCTGTGTTCGTTTTTAATCATCCATCTCTTCGGTAACCTGTTCTTGTACGGAGGACCGGAACTTTTTAACACGTATGTGGAACGCCTCGCCAGTGTCAAACCTCTGATCCGCGTAATTGAGGTCCTCCTGGCCCTGATTTTCCTGTTCCACATTCTGAATTCCCTCTGGCTGACGCTGGGAAACCGGAAAGCAAACCCGGTTAAGTACGATGTGAATCGAACGCGGGATAACAGCTCGTTTTTTTCACGTTACATGGGTATTACCGGCAGTATTATTTTCATTTTTCTGGCGGTTCATCTGAGTACTTTTTGGTATAAATTCCAAATCGACCATGAAGGCGGCCAATTTTACCGAATTGTAACCGGTAATACTGTTGGTTTCAACAATCCCTACATTACCGGTCTTTATATTCTGGCCATGATCCTGCTCGGATTTCATCTGCGACACGGTTTTCAATCAGCCTTCCAGACCTTTGGTATTCGGTACAATAAATATGGAAAATTGATTGAAGCGATTGCGGTCCTTTTCTGGTTTGCGATTCCTTTAGGGTTTGTATTGATTCCGATTTATTTCGGTTTATTGAAGGGAGGATTTTAATCATGGTACTCGATGCCAAAATTCCGGACGGTCCGTTAGCGGAAAAATGGACGCGGCACCGTTTTGATCTGAAACTGGTCAACCCGGCCAATAAACGTAAGTACAACATTATTATCGTTGGCACCGGATTAGCCGGCGCGTCGGCGGCCGCTTCCTTAGCCGAATTAGGCTATAACGTGAATACGTTTTCCTATCATGAATCCCCGCGCCGGGCCCACAGCATTGCCGCCCAGGGAGGAATTAACGCCGCCAAAAATTATCCCAACGACGGTGACAGCATTTTCCGTCTGTTTTACGATACCATAAAAGGGGGGGATTACCGGTCCCGGGAAGCCAATGTCTATCGCCTGGCGGAAGTCAGCAATGCAATTATTGACCAGTGCGTTGCTCAGGGGGTTCCGTTTGCCAGGGAATACGGGGGTCTGTTGGACAATCGTTCCTTTGGCGGCGCGCAGGTATCCCGAACTTTTTACGCCCGGGGTCAGACCGGACAGCAATTACTCTTAGGGGCCTACTCAGCCTTCGTGCGCCAGATGAAAAGCGGAAAAGTCAAATTCCACCCCCGTCACGAAATGCTGGACCTGGTTTTAGTGGACGGGCATGCCAAGGGTATCATTACCAGGAATTTGGTCACCGGTGAGATCCGGTCGCATGCCGCGGACGCGGTAATCCTCGCCACCGGGGGATACGGAAATGTGTTCTTCCTGTCCACCAACGCCATGGCCAGCAATGCGACGGCCATTTGGCGGGCTCATAAGAAGGGCGCTTTTTTCGCGAATCCCTGTTTCACGCAAATCCATCCTACCTGCATCCCGCTTTCCAGCGATCATCAATCGAAACTTACGCTTATGAGTGAAAGTCTGCGTAACGACGGTCGCGTCTGGGTCCCCAAGAAAAAAGGGGATTCCCGTTCGCCGAACGATATTCCCGAGGAAGAGCGGGATTACTATTTGGAACGGATTTATCCTTCCTTCGGCAATTTGGTTCCCAGGGATGTGGCCAGTCGCCGGGCGAAAGAAATGTGCGATACCGGCCATGGCGTCGGTCCCACCGGGCTGGCCGTTTATCTGGACTTCAAGGATGTTATCGCGCGCAATGGCAAACAGTGGGTCGCCGACAAATACGGCAATCTCTTCGACATGTACAAGCAGATTACCGGGGAAAACCCTTATGATGTCCCGATGCGTATTTATCCGGCGGTCCATTACACGATGGGCGGACTCTGGGTCGACTACAATCTAATGAGCACTATTCCCGGATTATTTGTCCTGGGCGAAGCCAATTTTTCGGATCACGGGGCAAATCGCCTGGGCGCCAGCGCTCTGATGCAGGGCCTGGCCGACGGGTATTTTATCATCCCCTACACCATAGGAGATTACCTGGCAAAACATCCCGGCGGAGGAACGGACACCAACCAGGGATCTTTCAAAACAACAACCCAGGAGGTTGAAGAAAAACTGAACCAACTGTTAGCCGTGGATGGTTCCCAAACCGTCGACGAAATCCATAAGAAATTGGGACATATTTTGTGGGAATACGTGGGCATGGCCCGGAATCGCGAGGGTTTGGAAAAGGCTCTGAAACTGATTCCGCAGTTGCGCGAAACTTTCTGGAAAGAGGTTAAGGTCCCCGGCACGGTTAATGAACTTAACCCGGAATTGGAAAAGGCCGGCCGGGTGGCGGATTTTCTTGAATTGGGAGAACTCATGGCCCGCGATGCATTGCACCGGGAAGAATCCTGCGGCGGTCACTTCCGTGAGGAATACCAAACCGAGGAAAACGAGGCGTTGCGCAATGACGAACAGTTCACCTATGTAGCCGCCTGGGAATTCCGGGGTCCCGGGGAACCCGCGAAACTACACAAAGAAGACTTGATTTTTGAGAACGTTGAATTGACCACGAGGAGTTACAAATAATGCAGGTTTTCTTGAAAGTATGGCGACAAGCCGATGCGAAATCCGAAGGTCAGTTTGTTACCTACACTGTTGAAAATGTAACCGAAGACATGTCCTTCTTTGAAATGTTGGACATGCTGAATAACCAACTTGTTTTAAAAGGGGAAGAACCCATTGCCTTTGATCACGATTGTCGCGAGGGCATCTGCGGCACCTGCGGATTGTTCATTAACGGTCGCGCGCACGGACCGCTGCGGGGCATTACCACTTGTCAATTACACATGCGCAGTTTTAACGACGGCGACAGCATCGTGGTGGAACCATGGCGCGCGGAGGCTTTCCCGGTTATTAAGGACCTGATTGTTGACCGGACGGCTTTCGACCGCATCATGAGCGCGGGGGGCTATATCTCGGTAAACACGGGCGGGGTCCCGGACGCGAACACCATTCCGGTTCCCAAACCCAAAGCCGATGAAGCTTTTGACGCCGCTGCCTGTATCGGTTGTGGAGCCTGCGTCGCAACCTGTAAAAATTCATCCGCCATGTTGTTTGTGGCGGCCAAAGTTTCGCACTTAGCCTTATTGCCGCAAGGGCAGGTGGAGCGCAAACAACGGGCGTTGAACCTGATAGCGGCCATGGACATGGAAGGTTTCGGAGCGTGCACAAATACCGGGGCTTGCGAAATCGAATGCCCCAAAGAAATTTCCCTCGTGCATATTGCCCGCCTTAACCGGGAATTTCTGAAAGCCAGCTTGATTTAAAATCTCCCGCCGATGTATGTTAAACAGCCCCGAGGTTTGAGCCCGGGGCTGTTTCTTTTTCATAATTTTACGCCTGGTAATCGGCGGGCGATATTTATTTCAATCGGAAATTGATCGGGATTTCTATCCAGACCGCCACCGGTCGATCACGCTGTTGAGCCGGCTTGAAGCGCGTGTGCCGAATTGCCCGCATTGCCGCTTCGTCCAAACCTGTGTTGGGAACACCCTCCACCACTACCACATCCCGAACCCGTCCTTTTTCATCGATTAACACCTTCAGTTTCACCGTTCCCTCAATCCCGGCCGCACGCGCGATTGGCGGGTAGATCGGACGGATCGGTACCAGAGGTTTGGGATCGACTTCCCAGCCGTGAAACATAACATTCGGACCTTCCGAAGGCAGCGGAGGCAAAGCCCCCAAATCGGGAAAATTTCCTAACCCGGTTTCCATAATTGTAACATCCGGTTCGATGTCCGGCTCATCGGAGGGAATGGGGACCTTGGGCTTCAGGGGTTCCGGTGGTTTAACATCGAAATCGGTGGGCGGCACTATAATTTTAACCGGATCCAGGGGAATAAAAGCCGCGATTTTGGATGTCCGGATTAATCGCGGATATGACAAAAAGATGCCCACGATTAACAGAAGACTTACAACACCCATTATACGCAGGACAATTGGATAATGTGTTATTCTTAATGTTGGCTGCCGGTTTGCAATTGCCATGGAACCCCTCCTTTCAACCCGCCTCCCGAATCCGGGGAAGGCCGTTTATTATCAAAAGGTTGTTTGCTTATTCAGGTTACCATGCAAATTATTTAATCTCAAGTAAAAAAAAGCCCCGATCTACGCGGGGCTTCAAAAGGAGCAATAAAATATCTAACCTTTTAATTTAAAGTTCACCGGAATGGAAATCCAGACACCAACGGCACGATCGCGCTGCTTGGCCGGTTTAAATCGCGTCTTCCGAATAGCCTCCATGGCAGCTTCATTCAATCCTGTATTCGGGATTCCTTTTAAGACAATTGTTTCTTTCACACGTCCTTTTTCATCGATAAAGGCCTGGATAATAACAGTTCCTTCGATCCCTGCTTCCTGCGCAATCTCGGGGTATTTGGGACTAATCGGTGACAAGGCCTTGGGGGGATCATCATAAGGAATAAATCTGACTTGGGGACCCTCCGGTGGCGGTGGCGGGGCGTCCCATGCTTCAAAGTTTTCCAAATCCGTTTCCTCGATGGTAAGATCGTCGGCAATATCCTCACTTTCCGATTCAATCGGGACCGACGGCCGGGCCGGGGGCGGAGGACGTTCCATCTGTTCGGTCTGAGGAATATCGATTTGTTCGATAATTATCTGTTTCTGCCCTTCGATTACCAATTTGTTTACGAACCGCGGAAAGACAAGCATTAAAGTCACTAATAAAAGAATTCCCAATAAACCTGTTATCCGGACAACTACCGGATAACGGAACTTCAGGGAACCCATGGACTCGATCGTTGACAAATCTAATTTACCTCCGTTTTCGTTGAATAATTCAATTTTAAAGCATCCGCCTTGCGCAGCTCATTGTGAATTCCGGAGATAATTTCCATCCGGGCCGCTTCATCCGCTTTTAAAGACACCGTAAGCTGCGGATCGGCGGCACGTTTCTCATACATAACATTACGTACGTTGTTTAGACTGTATAACCGATCTTCGATCGATATTAATCCTTCTTTGGAAACCCAAATCTGGGTAACGTGCCGTTTGGATTGCAACTTTTCAATCCGCTTCGCTTTCGGCAGTTTAATTGGCAATCCTGAATATTCCCGGAGTACCGTTGTGACCATAAAAAAGATCAACAACATAAAGATAATATCCGGCATGGAAGCGGTGGGAATATCACTTGATATCTTGGTTTTACGATTGAATTTCATCAGTCTGTCTCAGCTATGGAAATACGCGTTGCGTTGGCCTGCTTTAACTGGTCAATTACCTTAACGTAGCTCTTGTATTGTGACTTTTCATGGGCTTTGACCGAAATGATCAAACGTGGATTTTCCTGAAGGCGTTTCTTGACTATTCTGGCAATGTCTTTCACGGCCACCGGTTCACCACCCAAGAGCACATCCCCGGATGAATTGATCAGGCAATTGAGAATATTCTGTTTCTTAATTTCCAGTTCCTGTCCTTCGGCGGGCAAGACAATTCCCAGCCCCTTGTCGGTGTCAATCGTTGTTGTCACCAGGAAGAAGATCAAAAGCAAGAAGGCAATATCAGCCATGGAAGAGGTCGGGATTTCTCCCCCTTTGAAGCGGCGTTTCTTTCTAGCCATGGTCGGTAATTATTTTTTAGCTTCTAATTCGTACAGACGATCTACCAGTTGTACCGACTGTTCTTCCATTTCGAGGACGAGACGATCGATCCGGGAAACAAAGAAATTCTGGAATATCTGGATGATCATCGCAACAATCAGTCCGAAAGCCGTGGTTAAAAGCGCCTGGGAGATACCACCAGCCACAATGGCAGGAGAAATATCGTTGGCAGCGGCAATAGCGTCAAAGGCCACAATCATACCGGCTACCGTCCCGGTAAACCCAAGCATGGGCGCAATCGTGATAACCGCATTTAACCAGATCATATTTTTCTCTAAAAATGCCATTTCCACCGCACCGGCATTTTGAATGGCTTTTTCCACTTCACTCAAGCCACGGTGCAAACGAGTTAATCCGGCATGGAATATCTCGGCTATCGGCCCACGTGTATGTTCACATAGTTCAATGGCAGCATCTACACCTTCATTGTCTAATGTTTCTGAAATTTCGGTAAAAAATTTCTTCGAATTGATGGAAGACATTATCAGCGAGTAAAACCGCTCAAACGAAAATGCCAATCCAAACAGGAGTGCAAACAGAATCGGCCACATGAAAGGCCCGCCGTTTACGAAGTATTCAACCATTTAATCCTCCATTGATTAAAAACATAGTCGGCGAAATTATCACTTCCCCCAGGAAATGTCAACCGCGCGTCGTCCTTAATTTACAGCTATGGTTTCTTGAAAGCAGCAGCTTCTTCAAAATATTTCTGTGCTTCCTGGACCTGATTATCAAATTGCAAACTTATCCCAATTGCTTCATTCCGGCTCCACACGGCACCGGCTATCTGGGATTTCAAACTGTTTAACAAATAATCCTTATCAATGTATATCGTCGCTGAATCGTATTTAATCTCTTCCTGCTTCAAATACGATAAAAAATCTTTGAAATCGTCTTCCGTCAACCCCCATTTCGACCGGAAAATTTCGTAATCGGGGAGCTTGTCGCGGTATTTACTGGCATAAACGGAAGCCCAGTTGAACAAAGGACGTTTCGCGTTCATGAGCAGATCCTGAGTCGTTTTCTGTAATTCCAGCTTCCGGGGAATATAAATATCGGGAGTAATTCCTCCGCCCCCATAAACAATTCTTCCGTGCCGGGTTTTATACTTCGGTCTTAGTTTTTTCAGGGAATCAAGTTTTGCTTCACGATTTTTTTCATACAATTCACGGTAATAGGCGTGATCGTCCCCATTTTTATAGGGTCGCTGAATTAAGCGACCGCTTGGAGTATAGTACCGGGCAATGGTAACGCGAATGGCAGAACCATCAACCAGGGGTATTTGACGTTGAACCAGCCCCTTGCCAAAGGTTGTTTCACCAACAATAATCCCGCGATCAAGATCCTGAACCGCTCCCGCCACGATTTCACTGGCGCTGGCCGAACCACGGTTAACCAGAACAATCAGGGAAAAATCATCGTATCCCTTCAATGGATCCGCGACAAAAACCTGTTCCATATCCTTGCGTTTTCCCTTGGTGTACACCAACGTGTCCGCGTGGGTTATGAACAGGTTCGCAATTTCGGCCGCCTGTTCCAAATATCCTCCGCTGTTGTTCCTCAAGTCGAAAAGCAACCTTGTCATATGCTCATTTTTCAATTGTTTAACAGCCGCTCTGACTTCCTTGGCGGTCGTGGCCGAAAAACGGGTCAACCAAATGTAACCGGTGGAGTCATCCAGCATGGTGGCGGCACGCACACTGTAGATGGGGATATCGTCCCGAATAATCGTGACATCAAACGGTTCCTCCAGTCCGATCCTGCGAACCGTAATGGTTACCGGCGTGCCTTTTCGTCCCCGTAATTTTTCAAAAACCTCTTTTTTGGTGATTTCATACGCGTCTTCCCCGTTGATGGCAATAATCTGATCGCCGGGAAGTAATCCCACTCGTTCCGAAGGACTGTCGGCTACCGGCGCGATGACGGTTATGTAGCCATGCAAAATGTCGAACTCAATTCCGATGCCCTGGAATTTTCCCCGAAACTGTTCGTCTATTTCATCCATATTCTTGGCAGGGATATAGATTGAATGGGGATCCAGTTCCCCCATAATTCCATTAAAGGCGCCCTCCATGAGTTTTTCCATATCCACCGGCTCGAAATACAACTCATTCACATAAACCAGAATTTGGTTCAGAACCTGCATCTTTTCCTTTATGACGCTGAACGGGTTCTTGTCTTTGGGATAAACCTTCGGCCCCAGCGGCGCAAGAACCAGGAACAGAACAACGATTCCGGTTGCCAAAAACGGCCAGTTGAATTTTTGTTTAATGTTCTTTATCATATCTTGCCCGGATGTGTGTAAATAGCAATACCTGTTTTCCCACGGTTACCGAGGACCGCCATTATCCCGAATAAGATTGTTCAACGGGACAACGGTCTTTGCCTTTTGCTGCAAACACAAACATCCTTTTTTATTTCATTTTCATTATTGTTATTTATCCGGAGCCTGATTCAGACGCAACTATTACGAGCAAAAAACAACGGTATTACAATCCGAAATACAACATAGTTCTGATCGCAACGCCTTGCAGGGTGGATTTGGGAGAATCGCTGATCGGCTCCCGGTCATTAAGATACCAGCGACCGGCGGGAATGGTTCCCTTGTTAAACCCGACACTGATACGCAACCCAACGCGGTCAAGAAACTGCCATTTGACAGCGATATACGGTTGAAAATTAAAAAAAGTTCCGCTTACATCCGTAAGCCGACTGGACATTTTCCCCGAAAGCAATCCCCCGGCCTGTGTGGTGGTAATATCGTCCGCGCTGGGAATTTCATAATACAAAGTACTGTCGACAACTTCGCCATAGACATTGGTAAATGTTTTATTCCAACGCGGGGTGCCTGAATGCTGGTTAATACTGATCGTCGCGCGTCCCATTCCCAAGAGCGCCCCGGTAGCAATCTCCAGGTCACGAAAAATCGGAACCACATACTCAACGGTAGCGGCCCCCAGGGCAAAGGTAAATTTCGCTCCGATCGAAGGCGCAAATTCACCGGTATAAGGAATGGTGGTATCCACCAAAGCGGGATTCTGAACAACCGCCGGCGGCGGCTGGTAACCGTCGACACCATCGCGGTTGATGTACAACATGATGGTCGGAACCGTGCTGATCCGTGATACGCCGATCCCGGCGTACCCGCCGATTCGCCAACGTCCGGCAATCTGGGTAAATCCTTCCCCGCCGTGGATGACAAAAGGCGATGCGAAATCAGCCGGATTCAATCCCAGCTTTTGCAGCGCACTGGAGCCGGGAATCGAATCCAGAGTAATATACATCGGACTGTACCCGATACCACCGCCATAAAACTCCTCTACGGGATAAAGGTCGTTTTGACCAAATAGTAAAACGGGGACCAGTGCAATTGAACAAAATATTTTTTTCATAGACCTTTACTGCGCCAAGCGTTAAAGTAATTATTGATCAATTTAGGAAGCACGATGAATTTATCGAAAGGTAAATATTGCTATGAATTTAGCTATTCTACCTCCGAAAAACAGGGGCTTTTCCTTGTTTTATGTAAGACTACTAAATTATATTCGTGTAAATTTGGAGGTAAGGGATGCTGCAACAGACCGTCGTCTTTGTGAGAGGACGGTTATCCTTTCTTTATTGTCCATGATAAAAACAATGTGTTCAAAACAACAGTTTTACAGCCTGAGGCGAAAACTTGGAATTCTTTTTACCCTCGCCGTTTTGACGTCTTTTCCGGCTGCCACAACCATCCATGTTTCCGGTCCCTATGACTTAAACAACGATGGCAACAGCGAGTTTGCCATCCTGTTGAACCAAACCGGTGGTCCGGATATTGAGTACCGGGAAGTCGATGCCGGGGGACAACACAAGACCCTGTGGTCCTTCACCGCTCCGGCCTATCTCTCCGGGCAATTCACCGACGTAAAACTGGTCGATCTGGATGAGGATCAACAACCGGAACTGGTGGCTTCGTATCTCACTTTGGGAAATCAACGGGATACCAAAAACCCGTGGTTATTCATCTTTAAATGGACCGGAAATTCTTTTCGTCCCACACCTTTGGTATTGTACGATCAGGATTTAAACCTGGGACGTATCAGACCGTCGAATATCGTACCGATCAGGGACGAAAAGTCCGTATCGCTGGCCATTGCCCTGGGAACACCGGAAAGACAAATTTTGTTGGTGTCGCCGCGGATCCGAAACAACAAAGTAAGTGCGCCATCCCCCCTTCTGTTTTCCTCTAAACTGATTAAAAACGGCTATGGACAGGTATTTGCCGGGGTAATAACCACGGACGGCAAACGATTCCTGCTGTCACTTTGTGCCGAAGCAAACTTGCTGAAAACATCCGTTTTCGACATAACCACGCTCCCCCCGGCGGGATCGAAACCGAAAGAAGTCACCTCGGAAATCCTGGTTTTAAACGGCGCGCGGCGACTCTTCGGACCGGGAATCACCGTCACTGATGAAAACAAGGACGGGAATGAAGAATTGTTACTGCCCTTCAGAAACGGCGAATTGTTATCGCTATCCTATCTTAAACGGCAATTGTCACTAACCAACAGTTCCCATAAGGATCCGTTTTTATTTCCGGGGTCGAAAGAAAATTTGATCGCAACTATTTCGCAGGTAATCCAGGCCCGCAAAACCCCTCCCGCGCCGGCGGAAATCGTCTTTCCCGATTCCATCGCGGTAATCGATACGCTGTCGTTAGGGGACACGTTAATTATCGCAACCATTACCGACACAAGCGGTGAATTTTACAGTTTTCGCTGGCTCAGATCGCCCCCGGCGGGAGCCCGCTTCGACCCCGCTTCCGGGATTATCAACTGGGTACCGAAAGCCAATCAGGTTGGGTTGCACACGTTTGCCTACCAGTTGGAAACCCGTGTACGGGAAACCGTCGTGCGCATGGAAGACCGGATAGGCGACCGACATCAGGTCGTGCCCGTTCTGGACAAGGAAACCAAAGTTTTCGCCGTTCTGGTGAGTGACACGACGGTTACGGACACTTCACTTCCCGCGGCCAAAAGCTACCAAATCCCTCCGGTTGAGATGTTCTCCGTCATTGTTACCACACCTCAAGACGATGACAACAAACGGTTTGTTTTTGACGGCGTACCCCCATTCGGGGTTACCGTCGATGAAATTCCGGCCGGTCCTTCCCAAAAAACCAAATTCATAGGTCATCATATCTACGCCAACCTGGCTTACGTAAACCAGGATAAACAGGTCACCTTCAAATATTCTTCCTCCGAAGAACCGCAGGAAGAAAAAACAACCATTACGTTCATACACGATCTGGAAAATAACCTGTTGTTTATCTCCGCCAAACCAAAGCTCGATACTTTACCCCAATCGTATCATCCCGAAGCCTGGGACCCGGACCTGTACCAGTACCCGGAATACTTTTTTGAAGGCTTCCCGACTTCCATGTCAATGGATTCAATTAACAATTCAATCCGGTTCACGTTCGGTGACCAACAAAAACCGGAGGGAATAAACACCGTGATCGCCCTGGTTACCCCAACGAATCCCAGTCATTATCTGAACATGTATCTCAAGGAAGGACGATTGCTGGGAATTCGCGGTGAAGTACGGGTGAAGGAGAACGGCACCAAAAAAACCATAACCGAAATTGACCTGGCGGGCCCCTTCAAACCCTCCCTGATCATCACCCGCGTACGTGGAAACGGCAAGGAACAACAAGACGAAAAGAAATTGTTGAAAGTGCTGAAACTGATAGCCGCTTCTCCCGATAGCGTATCGTTGGATACGCTCCTCCGGGCAGCCAATCCCGGCGCGGATTCCCTGTCAGGCGGCGCGGCGCCTGATTCCCTTGTCCCGGGAAATCCTGCTCCCGGGCTTGTATTGCCCGATACTTCCTCCGATCACTCCGTTCCGAACACAATTGATTCCGCGACGGACAGTTCCGGTAACACGAATATCAATCCACGCGCTTCCGACTCCGACACGGCGGTTTCCGATACCGCCAAAACCGCACCCGCTTTCAATCCTGTGCCGACTGCCCCGGACACATCCAACAACCAAGGTAATCCAAAACCGAATTAATGCGTCGCCCGCTGACAATCCTTTCCTTCCTGTTTTTAATTACTCTGGCGTCGGCTGAAGATCTGAAGATCATCCATATGGAAGGAACCTATGACCTCGACGGCGATGGTCGCCTGGAATTCGCCGCACTTGAAATCCCTCCCGTCAGAGATCACCAGACATCCGTCATTCGCTATTACGAAATCGATGAAGAAGGATACCAGCAACTTCTGTGGGAGTTGGAATCGCCCGACGGCCTGCTGGGTAATTTCGTGGGGGTGAAAATCGGGGATATCGACGGCGATGCCAACCCGGAATTGATCACGGTAATGAATGTGTCCGAACCGGAAGGGGATGAGCTTCTGCAACCCTTCGTTTTTGTGTACCACTGGTCCGGCCAGAGCTTTAACGAGGAACCGGACATATCGATTAATCTGGCCCGCAAGAGCACCTTTTTACGATGTTACAATTTTGATTTACTCGACTACGATAACGACGGGGACCAGGAAATTGTAGCCGCCCTGGGTACTCCCGACCGGGGCTTTACGCTGGTCGATATCGATTCCACCGAAAATGCCAGAATTGTTTCCCGGATTTATCCGAAATCCATGCGCTCGGGATCCGGGTTTGTATTTGTTGCGGTTGTCGACTACGATCGTGACGGTTACGACGACCTTATCGGTTTTACTCCCGAAGGAAACGTGTTGAAAGCCCAGGCCTTTTACAATGTTGAGGGAAAATTCCAACCCGGAGAAGCCACCACGCTTACCGTGGAAGGCCTGAACCGGCTCTTGCCCCTGGCGATTACCGAAGCCGATTGGGACGCGGATGGTTTCAAAGACATTCTGCTGCCGTTTCAATCCGGACATGTATTGGCCCTGACTATGACGCCGGAAACAGTGGTTATCGACGAACTGCCCATTGATGGAGGTCCCCTTTCGGACCTCAATGTGGCCGATTTTGATCAAAACGGATATGATGATTTGTTGCTGGTTTCCGGGGACATGAATCTCCTGACGATGATTCAGGGCATTTCCGGAGGCGTGATGGAAGCCGCTGACTATTTTGCCCTGGAAGGGGAGGCGGAAAAAACCCAAATCTTTGCCACCTTGCCGTTAACCAGTCTGGGGGTCTATACTGGCTCCATTATCGGCGCCGGCTGGAACGGATCCGAAAGCGCCATTTTCCTCACCGATCTGGGAAAACCGCCGGAAAAATACACTCCCCAACCCCTCGTTCCCGAAGAAGCTCTGAAACCCGGGCTGGAAGAACAGGCGGAACTGTTAGACATCTTCCCGGAAATATCGGAAGAACAATTCGCCCTGCCCAAGGTTCCCAAACCTCCGAAGACCCTCGGACAGCCATTACCGCCGGGTGTCCTGCCACGCCACGTGCTCACGGTTAACCAATCCTTTGCTTACACGTTACCCGAGGATGAATCCCGTAAATTTTACAGTTTCCGCTGGCTGCAGCCACCACCCAAAGGAATGTTTTTCCACTACGATACCCGTTCCATACGATGGACACCGGATGAAACGCAATTGGGCGCCTACCAACTGGCCTACCATGTTGAAATGAAGATCGGGGAAACAGTCAGTCTTGAAAAAGAAGACCGGGATTCGCTGGCCGCTTACCAGGTAAAGCCGATCCTGGAAGGGTATGACGAACGGCTGTGGATTTACGTAAACGATCCACCGGTCTTCCTGTCCGAACCAACCGGAACGGAATTCGTGGCCAACAGTTTGTTTACTTACGTACCCTTGGTCAGGGACCGTAATGTCGATGCCAATTTGCGCTTCACCCTGGAAGTGGCCCCTGAGGGTATGGTCCTCAAGGGCGACACTCTGGTGTGGCAAACCGACAGCACACACGTCGATGTATATGATGTCCGCCTGGTCGTAACCGACGGTTTTGACCGGGCCGTTCAGGAATTCAAACTCTTCGCACGGGCTGGCATCACCATCCTCAGTAAACCGGAAACCGAGGCGAAGGTAAACGAGCTCTACCAATATCAGGTGGAAGTCTGGCACCAGGAATTGGACTACCCGCTTTCTTTCGAGCTGACCACGGCGCCCGAAGGAATGACCGTTAATGAAGCGGGACTGGTCGAATGGACTCCCTCCCCGGCGCAAATCGATACGCAAAAATTTGTCCTGGTGGCACATCATGGTGTGGCAACGGATACTCAAAAAGTCGCTCTGTTTGTAAATCACCCCCCCATTATCGTCGCCGCACCACCTCCCATGAACCTGATCAATATCGGAAATACGTGGGATTTTCAAATCGAAGTTACCGATCCCAACCGGAACGATCGATTGGTATACACCGCCGTTGAGCTCCCGGAAGGGATGCGCATGGATCCGTTCACCGGTCGCTTGCGCTGGGATCCGACGCTGGATAATGTCGATTTTTCGCACCTGAAAATCGAAGTGAGCGACGGCCGCGAAACGCGGCTTATCGAAGCCGATTTCTTCGTGAATGCCCCCATCAAAATTGTATCCATCCCGAATATGCTGGCCACCGTAGGAA
This sequence comes from FCB group bacterium, assembly GCA_013152315.1. Lineage (GTDB taxonomy): Bacteria > Fidelibacterota > Marinisomatia > Marinisomatales > JAADGP01 > JAADGP01. The sequence goes on along the minus strand of JAADGP010000071.1, from coordinate 17,397 downwards.
AGAAATATTCTTATAAAATTATGACTTCGGACATGAATAAAGGGACCTTGCTGCCTTTCAATCGCGTGGTCAAAATCGATGATGTTAACGCCGCCCGGTTGTATGCCGTAACCATTACCGATGATGTCTATAAGGAAAATATCGATCGCTATATCGGCGATTGGGAAAGCGCCGAAACCGTGTACCTGACCGATCCCGACAATCCGGATGAAACCCAGTTATCGCGCTTAAATCTGAAAAAATACGTCCAGACAATATTCTGGGAAGAGGACCGGTTATATATTGTAACCAAGGTTGTGGACGGCCGTACCGTGAAAATCAAGGACGTTTTGTGGGAATTTTTCCAGGGCAGCAAGGGCAAACCGCCCCGGGTGGTGGTGGAAAAACGTTCCCTGATCCGCTACACACTGGTGGATTTCCCCGACGGAATGCTGGTTGATGAACTTACCGGTACCATCGAGTGGACCCCCACCAAGGATCAGGTTGATACACATACCATTACCCTGTTGGTTTCGGACGGCTACACCAAGGATGAACAAACCTTTGATATATATGTCAACCATCCGCCCACTATTGTTTCCACCGCACCGGCAATGGCTCTCGTGGGAGAGGTCTACAAGTACCAGGTTCGGGTGGAAGATAAAAATGCCGATGCCGACCTGAAATTCGAATTGGTAAAAAGCCCCCAGGGCATGCAAATGAGCCGGGACGGAAAAATTGTTTGGGTTCCCAAACCGGCGCAGATCAATTACCATGTTTTTGAGGTTAAGGTTTCCGACGGTTACGCGGAGGATGTACAAACCAGTAAGGTGTTCGTCAACATCAGTCCTTCAATCATTTCCACCCCTAAGCCGGTGGGCCTGACGGGCTACGAGTATCGCTACAAGGTGGTGGCCGAGGATTTAAATAAGGACAAGATCACTTTCCGGGCCGTGCGATTACCCAAGTACGCCAAGTTCAACAAGAAAACAGGTCTGCTGCGCTGGAAACCGCGTAACAGTCAGCGGGGCCCCAACCCGGTGGTAATCCTGGCTATTGACGAACACGGCGCCACCACGACTCATGAATTTCAGATCCATGTATTCGAAGATCCCAGCGCCCGGCAATTCGTGAACACCAGTTGGCCCCTCATGCTCACCTTTGTCGGCATTATGTTCGCCTGGGGCCTGTCGCAGATCTAATTCAAATATTGTAGTTTTAGGCTCAGGCGAAAGCTGAGGCTTTGAAATATGAAACGTGATGCGTGAACGTGTCGAAGCACAGTAAATGTCGGGAATGCGTGAAATTTGGAACTTGTGAGATATGAAACTTCATAATTCAAGTCTGAGAGCCCAGAATCAATTTCAGTATCGCCTGTTCTCCCTCGGGTGTCAGATCAACCTCAATCGGAAGCGCATACAGCGGTAGTTCCGGCGCTCCCGAATTTTCGAGTTTAATCAGATCCTTTTCGGTTGTAATAATCCAATCGGCGTGCGATCGTTTTCGCTCCCGCTCAATTTTCCTGACATCCTCCCGGGTATAACGGTGGTGATCCGGGAATACAATGGTTTTTACAATCTCCGGGCCGAATCGTTTTAAAGCGCGTTCAAATCCCTTCGGATCTCCGATGGCCGATACCGCCAGGATTCGTTTCCCTTTCAAATCCCCGGTTCGCGGTTCACGATTGTTCAGTCCGATCAACCGCGGACCGATTTTTATACGACAGGGAAACCAGGGAACCGGTAATCGATTAAGACGCGACAGTAAAAAACTTTCGGTTTTATGCAGGTTAATTTTGGTCAAAAAAACGATGCTTGCCCGGCGTAAATGAATCCACGGCTCGCGTAACATTCCGTAAGGCAACAGTTTAAGGTCCCGTTTCCGATCACCGCTGTTGATGAGCACAATATCCACATCCCGGACTATCGCCCGGTGCTGGAAAGCGTCATCCAAAATAATAATATCCGGTTTGAATTTCTGAACCAGGAAAGTGCCTCCCCGATAACGGTTTTCATCCACAACAATCGGCACTCCCGTTAATTTTGCGGCCATGAGACGGGGTTCGTCGCCTACCGTTTGCCAATCCTGCGGTGGACATCGTCCGTCCGTTACCAGGACTGTTCCCGCTGAACGACGACCGTATCCGCGGCTCAACACGGCCACCGCTTTTCCATGCTCTTGTAATAATTTTGCCAGGGTAATAACCATCGGCGTCTTACCGGTGCCACCGGTAGTGATATTTCCAACGCTGATCACCGTGCAAGGCAATTTGCGGGAGACAAAGAAACCGATCCGATAAAACAGGTTGCGCCAAAAAATCACCCCCCAATAAAAGAGCGCCAGTGGAAACAGCAAATAACGCTGTTCGCCGTTAATCGGATGGTTAGTCCCGGACACGCTTTTCGACTTCCATGGTCAGGGCATCCAGGGCCGCTTTCAGACGATCGGCGCAACGTTGGGGGTCATCGGTACGGGAAAAATAGAGCGGCTCTCCAAAAAGCACCTCAATCCGGCCAAATGGTTTGGCCACAAAAAACGTGTCCCAGTTGCGGAAACTCCAGCGGCGAGTGGACTGGGTAGCCATCGGCACAATTGCCGCCCCCGTTAATTGGGCCGCCCGGATCGCTCCCGGTTTCGGGATACGTGCCGGACCCTGGGGACCGTCCGGTGTAATGATAACAACTTTGCCCGGTTGTTTCAGAACGCTTACGATTTGCTTGAAGGCAATCAATCCTTTTTCTTTACTGGACCCACGGAGAAATCTCCAACCGATCTTTTCCCCGATCCGGGCAATCAGATCCGCGTCACGATGAGTTCCGGCCAACCCGTAAAATTGTTTTCCGGCAAGCAGCATGAACATGGCCAGTAATTGACCGTGCCAAAGCGAAATAATTACCGATTCCCCTTTCCCCAGCAAGTCCTTATAATAATGTTCACCTTCCACATTCCAGCGATTGAGCCCGTACACAAACCGGAGAAGCCATTTCCCCAACCAGGCTTCCAAACCACGCTTTGTTTTCCGGCCCGGATTTTTCACCGCCGCGTCGCTCCTAATATTGCCGTTGCCGCCCGTTCGTACACTCCCGGCAATCCGAGTGTTCGCCGGATTTCTTCAAAACCGGATAACATCTTCTTTCGTTCGGCGGTATCGGTCAGGAGGGGCAATACCGCCCCGGCCAGGTTGGCGGGTGTCATGTCGGATTGCAGGTATTCCGGTACGACCCGGCGGTCTGCGATCAGGTTCACCATCGACGCGTAGGACACCTTGGCCATTCTCCGGGCCAACCACCAAGTGGGGGCCGACAAACGGTAACAAACCACCATCGGCAGATCAAAGACCGCTGCTTCAAGCGTGGCTGTACCGGAAGCGACCAAAGCGGCGGTGCCCGCCGTCATGGCGGCCTGAATTTCCCGCTCTTCCACTTTCACGTATTCCGGAACCGGTTCGAGGGTGACATCCGGCGCACGCCCGACCACCACCTGGAGGTCCGGTATTTGTCGTTTCAGCTGGTCCACCGTTTCTAAGAAGATTGTCCAATGCCGGTCGATTTCCTGCTGTCGGCTGCCGGGAAGAAGCACCAGGATCGGCGATTGGCGATTTAAATCATGCTTCTCATAAAAAGGGCCCACGTTGCCAGACACGGTTTGTTCCGCAAAAGGGTGCCCCACAAATTCAGCGGGAACTCCCCGTTCCTTGAACCAGACCTGTTCAAACGGGAAAATACATAACGCCTGATCCACATATTCACGGAGTACGGAAATTCGCTTTTCCTTCCAGGCCCAAACCTGCGGTAAAATGAAATATGTTACCGGGATGCCAAGATCGCCGGCCTTGCGAGCCAAACGCAGATTGAAACCCGGGTAATCAATAAGGATCAAACGATCGGGCCGGTACTGTTTTAACTTTTCAATGGTGATTTTCATGACCCTGAGCATGTACGGAAGTTGCTTGATTACTTCCGTAAAGCCCATTATAGCCAAATTGTTGATGTGTTCAACAATCTCCATTCCCTCCGCTTTCATGCGGTCGCCCCCGTGTCCCACGAACCGGGACGCCGGGTATAAACGTCTTATTTCGCGTATCAAGCGGGAACCGTGAAGATCTCCGGAGGCTTCCCCGGCCACGAAGAAAAAAGTCAATGCGTCCCTTTCCATATCAGGTTGAATCGAAACCATTGTTAATCGATATCGATTCTCTCAAAGAATGAATTTACTGTTATTATATTCATCATGGATCATCGCACGTTGTTTTTACGGTGAAAATATGCTGACTGTCGGCATATCCACAACAGACAATAAACCACCGGGAACTTCGAATTTGCGGCCCGGCCGGTTTAAAACTGCAACCGCAGTAGAATAAAAAACAGGATCAGAACCACATTCTGCAGGGTGCGGCGTTCTGTTTCCAGGGTTTTTTTCAAAGCGGCCGGTTTTCGTTTATCCTGGTTGGGCCACGGCTTCAAACGGGGAATCAGAGCGGGAACATTCTTACGATAGACCCGGTATTCCTCGCCGAATAATTTCTCCAGGGTTTCCTCCTCAAGAGCAACAATCAGGGCATACTGGGTCAGGAAAAAGGCCCAGGTAACCGCCAACATCAACCAAATATTCGGGGCGCCGGCGATCAGCACAATGCCCGTGTACATCAGCATGTTTCCTATATAGAGGGGATTCCTGGTGTGGGCATAGGGACCCGCCGTGCAAAGCGACGGGGCGCCGACATTGGTCGTTCTGGTTACCCCGCCCGCATATCGCACGGCGGCAACGCGAATGCTTTCCCCGGCAATCAGAAAGACAAGTCCGATCCATAAGTAAGGCAACGCCGGCTTAGAAAAATAGATAATCAGAAGGGCCAGAGGAATCGGCGTGTAACTACGATATTTAAAGAAAAATTGTCTTATATCCATTAGTGATGGTGGGGAATTCTCCCGGTTGATAGAGGTTGACGGAAAGTGAACCCAAGTCTTTGCGTCGAGGCAGTAATCGGACCGTTTTGTGATTGCATGGTTTCGATATGAGGAGGACCGGGCCCGTTTTTACAGTATATCTTCAATGATCATATCATGTATCCGGATCGCTACGTCAAGCGCTTCGCGACCGGCTTTGCCATCGACAATGGGGGTTTCCCTGCCCTGCACGGAGGCGATAAAATTGGCCAGTTCCATGCGCAAAGCATCGATCTTTTTCACCGGTGGTTTCTCATACGTAATCGATTTATGGGTACCATTCCGCACGAAGGGGGCGGTCATAATCGCCTGTGGATCCTTTTCATGCGCCTCCAGCACCCGGTACACTTCCGTAAGTCCCAGTAAAAAATCGATGGTAATGTACAGGTCTTTTTGAAAAATCTTTATCTTTCGCACCTTGTCTTTGGCTACACGGCTGGAGGTCAAATTCGCTACCGTGCCGTTTTGAAAGCGAATCCTGACATTGGCAATATCCACCGAATCGGTCATGATTGAAACCCCGCTGGCATGCATGTTTTTTACGGGTGAATTGACCAGCGCCAGAAGAATATCAATGTCGTGGATCATCAAATCCAGGACCACCGGGACATCGGTTCCGCGAACATTGTAAGGAGCCAGACGCTGAATTTCGATAAACTTGGGATTAAGGGACAAATCTTTCAACGCCAACAATGCGGGGTTCAGTCGTTCAATATGCCCAACCTGGATAAGTACCTTGTGCTGTTCCGCCAGCGTTAGCAGCAAATCCGCTTCGGCCACGGTTTTGGTAATTGGTTTCTCAATAAAAACATGTTTGCCCGCTTCAATACATTGCTTGGCTACCACGGCATGCTGACGGGTTGGAGTTACCACTGAAACGGCTTCACAATCCCGTAATAGGAGATCCAGATCAGGATAAGCGGTGGTGCCGTATCTTTCGGCCACGATCTGCGCCCGGGATTGATCGATATCATAAACACCAATCAACTCCGCGTGCGGCAGTTGACTGAAATGTTTGGCGTGGTGTTGGCCCAAGTGACCGACTCCGATCACTCCGACCTTGGTGCGTTGCGTGCGGGACATATACTTAGGTTGTAATTAAGACTAAAATTACAGCGGAAGTTGGAATAATCAGAAAAAAAATGAGCGTCGCCACAGGCGATCTTTAACCGGGGGCGATTACACCGCTTGGTTTGAATTGTCCCAAATCAAGATAAAGAAAAAGGAGCATCTTGCGAACCGGGCGGGAATTTGCTTGATTTTCGTCGTGGATACCGGCAATTTGCAACCGCTCTATCAGTGGATAATCGCAGGGAATTCGAGGATAACTATATATGACCAATGACATAAAAACAGGTATCGGCTATGTGATTCCGGCCGGTGCATTGGTTGGTTTTGTCATGTCGTTACTGGCAGGGCAATATTTACTAAGCGTCTTTTTCGCCGTGGCGGGAATTCTGATCTGGTTCCTTTACACCATTGTAATGGATACCCCCTTGCCAAGCGTGCTGGGGAATATGATCATGCTGTTCGGTTTTTTGCTCGCAATCGGTGTGTTTATGACCTATGGCTGGAAACAGAACATGTTCGGGGGATATGAAATCCGTTCGGAAGGATCGATTTTTGCATTGATTATTCTCTTTTTCAGCGTTCTGGCCGGGGTGCTGTTCAATCGTTCGAAAGAACCGGCGGCAAAAACGGAAAGCGCAACCTTGTCCGACCGGGAAAAAGAATTGGTCCGCAAAGCATTGAAAGAAACCGGTGATGAAGGACCGGAACCTAAAGTAATCGTGGTAAAAACGGAGACACCTACGGAAGACGAGGAAGACGAAGAGGAAGAAGAATACGATTATGAAGGATACGGTTTGTATCCCTATCCGCCGGAGTATTATGATGAAGACTACGATGAAGACGAGGATGAATTTGAGGACGAGGAAGACGAAGAGGAGGAAGAAGACTAAAGGTTAACTTCGGCTGGTCATCATTTTTGAAAGAAACAGAGGGTCGTTTACGACCCTTTTTTTATTGGTTTCCCGGGCTCAAGACTTTTCAGTTATTAAACGTTAAATTTAAAAAGGATTACATCCCCTTCTTCAACAACATAATCTTTTCCGTGCAATTGAACCAACCCGGCTTCCCTGACGGCTTTTTCGGAACCCAGCCGGATCAAGTCATCATATTTGCATACTTCGGCCTTGATAAATCCGCGTTGGAAATCGGTGTGGATTTCACCGGCCGCATCCCAGGCCGTGGCCCCGGCGGGGATCGTCCAGGCCCGTACTTCATTCACGGCCCCGGTGTAAAAAGTCTGCAACCCAAGCAACTTAAAACTGGCATGAATCAATTTATCCAGGCCCGGTTCCGGCAAATGGTATTCGCTGAGAAAAAAGTCCTTGTCTTCCTCCGGCATCGACGCCAGTTCAGCTTCCAGTTTTCCACACAGACGAATTGCCAGATTCCCTTCCCGCTCGGCGAAGTCGAACAGGGCTTGCACGACGGGACTGCGTTGTTCCTTTTCGATTTCATTTTCGTCTACGTTGGCCACATAAAGAACCGGTTTTTGAGTTAATAAAAACAATTTTTTCAGAATTGACATCTCATCGTCGGCAGCCTCGAATTCGCGTGCCATTCGACCCTGGTTGCAGTGTTCCAACAGACGATTTAACACTTCCAGTTCGTGCTGAAAACGTTTTTCCCCCACCTTGGCTGACTTGGCAACCTTATTCAGGCGTTTTTGAATGGTCTCCAAATCGGCCAGGAGAAGTTCGGTCTTAATGATTTCGGCATCTCGTACCGGATCCAGGTGGGCTTCCACATGCGTGACATTCTCGTCTTCAAAACAACGTACCACGTGCACCAGGGCTGCCACCTGACGGATTTGTCCCAAAAACCGATTCCCCAATCCTTCCCCTTTGTTGGCGCCTTTAACCAATCCGGCAATGTCAATGAATTCCACCGTGGCCGGGGTAATTTTCTCGGCCTTGTAAATTCCTGCCAATTCATCGAGCCGTTTATCCGGTAACGGAACAATACCCTGATGGGGATCAATCGTGCAAAAAGGATAATTTTCAGCCGGGACGGAAGAAGCGGTCAGGGCATTAAAGATTGTGGACTTTCCCACATTGGGAAGTCCGATAATACCGCATTGTAAAGCCATGGTACCTCAAAATTTTAATTTGTATGGACACAGTCTCTTGAATGATCCCGGATTACTCCTGCAGGGAACAGCACTACGGTCCGGTATGACAAGGTAAGGGTCCGGCACACCGCAATTCCGATTGGCAGGGTAATTCATTCCTTACCCTGAGTCAGAAAAATAAACACGAAGTTTCAGACGGGCTGTATCAGAAAGAATCCAATGCCGGGTCTGCGCCGAAATCATAGGTAAGATTATCAAACAAACCAACCTGGAGGTTCTTGGCGAAGTATATTATCCGGTCCTTTACCTTTAATTCGGCATCTCCCCAAACCATATACACGGGTCTCTTGATCAATTTCCGGATGCTGATTTTATAGATAATCTTTTCATGGTAGGGCCTTACCTGGCCTTTAAATTTCAGGTCGCTGACACCGAGGGCTCGTCCGCGGCCAACACCGCCTATCCAGGATAAAAAGAAACCCAGCAATTGCCAAAATCCATCCAATCCCAGGCAACCGGGCATGACCGGGTCACCCTTGAAATGGCAGTGAAAAAACCATTGGGAAGGATCAATATCTTTCTCAGCCCGGATTTCTCCTTTTCCGTATTTTCCACCGGACTCCGAAATGTGAAGGATACGGTCAATCATGAGCATGGGCGGTCTGGGAAGTTTTCCGTTTTCCAACCCGAAAACTTTTCCTTCCGCTGCGTCTAGCAAATCTTTTTTTGTAAAACTGGTTTTCTTTATCATAAAATCTCCAAAATGTGTGGTAATCTACAAGTGCCAAGGAGTAAGTAAATAATTAACCTGCTACTTGTTCTTACCGTACTCTTTAAAATTCGTGTAATTTACATACGTTCCAATAGTAATAGCACATAAAACCTGAGCTCTCCGACATCTTATTTTTTTCATTTCTACGCGAATAGTTCCCTTTATCGGCAATCGATTGCTTTCTTTCTGCACGACGGCTTCCCTATATTCCGGGTTTCAAAATGGAGGCAACATGCTTGATTGGGTATTAATATTAGGTTGTTCCACCGGCCATGGCGGCGCCACAGCAAGGCGGCTGGCGAAAGATGGCTACGGAATTATCGGATTTCACTTTGATCGCGGCGATGTACGCCGCGAAGCGGAAGCTTTGCGGGATGAGATTGCGGAGCTGAACGGCGGACGGGTTCATTTCTGGAACACCAATGCGGCGGCTATTGAAACCATGGACAAATACGTCCCCAAAATCAGCGCCATCACGGAAGGCAAACCTGTCAAACTTCTGCTGCATTCCATTGCTTTCGGGACAACAATGAATCTACTGGGTGAGAAACATGTCACCCGAAAACAAATGGATATGACAATTCATGTAATGGGCACATCGCTGCTTTATTGGACGCAAAAACTTCACGACGCAAAATTACTGGGTAAAGGATCCCGGGTAATGGGTTTTACCAGCGAAGGCAATTACGTGGCCATGGAGGGGTACGGTCCGGTAAGTGTGGCTAAAGTCGCCATGGAAGCGATATTACGCCAGATCGGTTGGGAATTGGGCCGTTACGGAATTACCGCCAACGCGATTCAGGCGGGTGTTACCCCCACGCGCGCCTTAACCAAGATTTCCGACCGCTGGGAAGACTGGGTTGAAAGAACAAAATATCGCAATCCGATGGGGAGAACAACGACCCCCGAAGATGTTGCCAACACCGTTTCCTTGCTTTTGCGGCCCGAAGCCGATTTTATAAATTGCTCAACCATTTACTGCGACGGCGGTGAGCACCGATCGGGTAGGATATACTAAAAACCAATTATTGTTATTGTAAAAATAGTTTGTAAATATGTCGAAAGAAAAAGGGGATTTTGAATCCGACCGACGGATGATGCGTGATGCTTATAACCGGCCCTTGCCGGTATCCAACCGTTACCCGATTATTTCCTTGTGAAGATCAATAACCTGGGTGCGATTTCCAAGGATGAAGCCATGATTTTGTTCCACCCGTAACTTGGCGTCCCGTACCCAGATTTCAGCCCGGCTTACCTTTTGTTCGTCACGCTCCAGGCAATCCAAAAATAAGATCGAAATATAAAGGTCAAGCGCCATGTCGACCAGGCGACGCGCCACAAGATCGGTGTAACCGGAGTCTTTTTTCTGTTTAACAAATTCAATGGCTTCGTACAGCAAGGGAACCATTGATTTGGCCTCCGTCGTCAATTCATTGAATTTGCCGGGATACTCACGGGCAACAAAATCATCAAAAATAGTGTTCAGCGTACCGGATAATATTCCCCCGATCGCGCCGACAATCTGCAACTGGGAGGTTCCCTCGTAAATATTGGTTATCCGGGCGTCGCGATAGTAGCGTTCCATGTTATAATCTTTCATGAATCCGCTACCGCCCATAACCTGGATTCCGTCGTAGGCTACGCGGTTGCACATTTCGGAATTGAAATATTTTGAAAACGGTGTAAGAACCGATGCCAACCGTTCGTAGTACCGTATTGTTTGTTTCAATTCCCGATCGGGTCGTGTACCGGTTTGCTGAATGCGGGCGTTGGGGATTTTAAACAAGTCCACTACTTTGCTTGTTTCGTACAATAATAACCGTCCCGCTTCAATTTGAATTTTCATGTTGGTAAGCATTTCGTAGACAGCCGGAAACTCAACGATTGATTTCCCGAATTGCACACGGGTTTCGGCATATTCCCGGGCCATCCGGTAGGCGGCTTCGGCAATACCAAGGGCCTGGGCGGAAACACCTATCCGGGCGCCGTTCATAAGGGACATGACATATTTAATTAGTCCGCGTTTACGCTGCCCGATCAGATAGGCCGGGGTGTTGTTGAAGACCATGTCGCAGGTCGGTGAACCGTGGATTCCCAGCTTGTTTTCAATCCGGCGGATCTGAACGCTGTCATCCTTCGAACAAACAAACATTGATAATCCCCGCCCATCAACCGTTCCTTCTTCGGATCGCGCCAGAACAAGCAGGGTGTCACCGTTTCCGTTGGTAATAAAACGTTTCACGCCGTTCAGATGCCAGACTCCCTGATCGTTTCCATCCGCCGGCGGAATGGCCCGCAAGCGTACCGATTGAAGATCGGACCCTGAATCCGGTTCGGTCAGGATCATAGCGCCGGTGGCGTCGCCGTTAGCCAGGGGAGGGACATACTTCCGCTTTTGTTCCTCGCTGCCGAATTCTTCAATGGTTTCGGCAATGTCCTGTAATCCCACCAAATTCATGAGGGACGCGTCGGCCCGCGACACCATTTCCAAAACCGCCACTTTTATTACCTGGGGCATATTTAAGCCGCCGTACTCCCGGGCTAACGAAATCCCCATTAGTTGCGCCCGTTTGAAGTCGCGTAGATTTTCACGAACCAGAGGATGATAAATGACGCGGCCGTTTTCACACCGGTTTCCCTCCCGGTCTATCTGCCGGGCCCGTTCGGTAATCGGGCCAGCGCAAAGCTCACCTGCCAGCTCACAAATGTTCAGATAATTGTCGCGCGCGTCTTCACTGTTTTCCGGCGCATAATCGGATTCCTTGGCAGCGCTGTAATCATCTTCCAGCAAATCGGCCAGGCGGCACAAATCCACCCGTTCCAGGTTGAATTTAATATCCGGATTATCGGTGTAATAATTAGCCATCCGGGTTCCTAAACCTTTGTTTTATACGCTTTTATCATCATTGGAATAATTTCTCTCAGATCGCCGACAATACCATAGTGAGCGATCTGGAAAATGGGGGCGTTGGGATCGGTGTTAATGGCGATAATTTTACCGGATTGATCCATCCCCGCGCGGTGCTGGATGGCGCCGGAGATACCACACGCGATGTACAGTTTCGGTCGTACCGTGGTCCCGGTCTGTCCGACCTGATGTTCACGACCGATATAACCACTATCCACGGCCGCCCGGGAGGCGCCAACCAACCCTCCCAGCGTTTCCGCCAAATCATGAATAAGTTGAAAGTTTTCCTTGCTCCCGACACCACCACCTCCGGATACAATGATATCAGCCGCCTTCAAATTAATCTTTTTCTCACTCACCGTCCGTTCGAGGTAGGTGTTGACAAAATCCACCCCGTCCAGGGAAATATTGAAAGGCAATATAACGCCCGCGCGATTCTTTTGGGGCGGGGTAAGTTTTATCACTCCTTCGCGCACGGTTGCCATTTGCGGCCGATGTTCGGGTGTAATGATGGTGGCAATAATATTCCCCCCGAAGGCCGGGCGTATCTGGTATAAAATATTTTTGTACGTCTTCTTTAATTTTTTATTTTCGTGATCGCCGATCTTCAGATCCGTGCAATCCGCCGTCAGCCCGGTTTTCAGCTTGCTGGCAATGCGCGGCGCCAGATCCCGCCCAACCGGGGTTGCCCCAAAAAGAACAATTTGCGGAGCGGTTTGTTTTATGACTTCCGAAACAATGAAAGTATAGGGCAATGTTTCATAAAATTTCAATCGCTCATCTTCGATAACATGCAAAACATCACAACCGTAGGAAAAAATCTGTTCGGCAAATTGACTGAGATTGGATTTTCCAACGATGACCGCCTGAACGTCCACACCTAACTGATCGGCCAATTCACGCGCTTTGCAAATCAATTCAAGACTGACCTCCGCAACTTCATCGTGGTCAATTTCAATATATACCAGGACCCCGTCGGATTTGTACTGCTTACCCAAAAGTGCGTTCCTCAATGAGTTCGTGAATTAAGCTGTTAATTCCTTCCTTCGTTGGTTCAATTTTTTTCGTTTCGGTGGCCGCAAATACAATGCTTTTTACTTTTTTAACTTTGGTCGGAGAACCGGTCAGGCCGATGCATTCCGGATCGGCGTTTAAATCGTTTGCCGTCCAGGTTTCTATGAGCAATCCTTTATTTTTAAGTTCCGCATGTTTTTTGGCTATCTCCTCCTCCAATATTTCAATTCCGTAACGTCCCGTGGGCGAACTACTTTCAATTTCCTGTTTGATCTCAAAGGAAGTACGGGCTTTTTTATATTTCATTAACCGTTTGGCCCCAAAACAACGCGGTCTGTTCGCCGATGAGGTTACGGTAACCAGCAACGGTAGTTTTGTCCGGATTTTCTCGGTGACGCGTCCCAGGACTCGGGAGAGGGTAATTTCACCGTTTTCCAAATCCTCAACTTTTTCGACGTAAGTAATTTGATTTACACCGATTTTTTCGGCCACTTGCGGGCCGATCTGCGCCGTATCACCATCAATCGCCTGGCGCCCGCACAATACTAAATCGTAGTCGCCGATTTTCCTGATTGCCAGGGACAAAACATACGAGGTGGCCAAGGTATCCGCCCCGGCGAAGGCCCGGTCCGTTATTAAAACACAATGATCGGCACCCCGGTATAACGCTTCCCTCAGGATATCACTCGCCCGCGGCGGCCCCATGGTCATTACCGTCACCGATCCACCATACTGTTCCTTAATGGTAAGGGCCATTTCCAGGGCATTCAAATCCTCAGGATTGAAAATAGCCGGCAAAGCACCGCGGTTTACCGTCCCGTCCGCCTTCATTGCTTCCGCCGTGACGTTGTGGGTATCAGGAACTTGTTTTGCTAAGACGATTAGATTTAAGCTCATAATAAAGCGCAAAACTATCAGCACGCGGATATATACTACAACAATCTTTTTTCACGGAAAAAATAACGAATTTTCAGAACCGCTGTGTCCCCGAACCTTTGGAATTCAATTCGAACCGCGGAGAGCAGGTTTTGTTTTCCTGAATCAAATCGTGCGGACACACATTCGTCCTCTTTGGTTTGGCGGGTTTATTCATTATGATATTTTCAAGATGAGCCGTGACTTTTTTATTCACCGGATCAAAAATGAAAAAAGCCCTTGGTAAAAGGGCTAAAGCACGGTTCCAAAGTTAATTCCCGACCTTGTCAGGGATCGGATTGTGAGGCTTCAAGATTCGCCCGTTGTTTAATAAGCCGTACCAAATCGTAATGATCTTTTGTCGGCTGGAGGTCAAAACTGGTCTCCGCCTCTTTTAACGCGTAATCCCACCATCCTTTTTTGGTATAGGCCAGCGCCAGGTTATAATGCGCCTTGCTCAATGCCAGGAATTCTTCCCGGCTAAGGTTACGATAATTGGCAGGGAAAAGCCTGGTCGCTTCGCGAAATTCCAGGATCGCTTCGTCCAACAACCCTTTCTGCAGGTACCAACTTCCCAACTGCAAATGCCGATCGGGGCTGTCTTTGCAGGCCATAACAACCACCAACAAAACAACCCAAATAAGGCGCCGGTTCATGTATCGAATAAACTTCATAGGCAGAAATCACTGGAAATTTCACCGTGACCCCCTCCAAATGCAAGTAAAAAACTCGACCTAAGGGGACCGGGAGACAATTATATCATAAATTATTACCGGGATCATTGTTTTATTACCGCTTCCGCAGCCATGATCCGCCGATTTTACAAAGTGGGTGGAACCGGCAATTCATGTGTTTGTGGTTTCGGATCCTTCACCACAAACGTCAAAATCAATAACCCGATTACAAGAAAAACGCCGACCCCTTTAAAGAGCGTTTCCGTTTGAATAGTGTGACTTATACTACCGGCAAAGGTAATAACTAAAAAAGTGAACGGGGCCAGAACCGTATCCACCAGGGCCATGTAGGTTTTATTATCCCGTTTCCCTGCGAAGTCGTAAACTAAATTCATGGAAGCCGGCATAAAGGCTCCCAAACCGAATCCAAGAAAAATAAAAATTCCATAGACCCCAATCATCGATCGCACATTCAAAGCGGTGATGAGCGCCAACAAATGGGCTGCGAAGGCTAATATGATGGCCGCCTTATGGCCAAATCGATCCCCTATTTTCCCGGATAAATAGCTGGCTAATCCGAAAGCCATCACATTCAGGACAGTAAAAACTCCCGCTTCACTGATGTCAAATCCGAATTTATCTTTTGTGTAAATGGCATACATGCTAACGGCGGGAAAATTCGCCGTAAAAAATATTCGTGCCAACAAATAGCGGCGAAAGTTCAAGTCGGTTTTAATAATTTCCCGTGTTTCCCGGAGAAACTCCGAAACCGATTTTTTTTCCCGGACCTCCGTTTGCCTGTTCACCCGGTAACCAAAGAATACCAAAGTGCCGATTACAATCGCAAAAAACATAATAAAAAATCCCAAACCAAAATTTTTCGGAAACGGAATCGAACTGGACAAAATATATTTAACCAAAAAACCGCCTACAAAACCTCCCAGACTATTGAAAGCAAAGGATACTCCTAAAAACGATCCCCGCGACTTTCGGTCGCTGACATGGGAAAGGAAACCGGCCCAAATGGGTATAATGAGACCGACGGCCAGTCCGTATAAAATGAAACAGATATAGTAGAACACCCAGGCATAGGGCCCGGTTGGAGCAATGATCGCAAAGGTGAACGCCATGACAAACACCGGCGGCCAGGAGAGGGTATGCACGGCTATAACGGCCGTTTTGACATTGCGTATATTGCGTCCCGCAATCGCGGAAAACAACTGCGGGATGGCAATTAAGATGGAAAACAAACCGGCCACGGACACGACAACCCCCTGGGGAGCTCCCAACTGCTTCAGAAAAAACGGAATGGTTGCGTACGTGGTGTGGAAAGCGATACCGAATCCCCAACTGAACTCATGAGCGCAGTTAAGCTTCAGGTTATGACGCAGGTCGCGAGAGGTTAGTTCAAACATTATTTCCGGATTGTTTCCGGGTGAGCAGGATGATTGCCGTTAGCAATAATATTGCTCCCACGTATTGCGACACCATTAATAACCGACCCCGGAACAACCAGTCAAACAGCACGGCCGACAGCGGCCAAAACAACTCGTAAATCGTCGCATGCGTCGCCGGCAAATGTTTTAGTCCGTAATAGTAGATAAACAGGGCTACCGACCCGGTGGAAAAAACTATCGCCAGGATAAACAACCATTGTCTGCCGGAAAGTTCAAATACTTCGTAAGCATTGCGGGTGGTGAGCAAAACGGCCAGGGCTACCACGGTAGTAATGGTTAATCGCAAGGCGGTGACCACCGGAAAAGACAAGCGCTTAAGAGCGTGTTTCCCCAGCACGGTGGAACTGCCCCAACTGAAAGCTGCCAGGAGCGCCAACAGGGCGGCAATCACGGTTTTGTCGTCCCAATCGCTGATCGAATTGGTTCCGAATGTCACCAGATAACCCCCGATCAGCGCCATTGTTGCCAAAAAGAGAAATCTTCGGGTGATCGGTTCTTTCAGAATTACGGCCGCCAGGGCAATGGCGAAAAAGGGTTGAAACTTTTGCAGCAAAATCACTACCGACAAATCAATATAATTCACGTAACTCAGGGCCTTGGTATAAAAGAAGGTGCCCAAAATCCCCCCGCAAATGCCTATCCAGAGTACCGAAATCCAACTGCGCTGGTTCATTTCCATGATTTCTCCCCGGCCACGGAACAAAATCGGAAAAAACACGATCGCGCCGATCGTATGCTCCAACGTCACAATCAGGAAGGAGGAAACGGAATGCAACTCCTGGCGCAATAGCCCATCCAGACTCCAGAGAGTAGCCGCAAAGATTACGGCCAGAGCAGGAAGATATTTTCGCATGGGAGAAATTACAGCATTAATTCGCGATAATCGAACATCCTAAATCAATAACAAAACTTTTGTATTCTTCATTTTTGGATATCCATGAGGGCTGAGACATAGAATCTGAAACGTGAAACGTGATGCGTGATAAATATTGGGGGCCAATTTCATTTTGGTGGGATAATAATACAAAGCCTAAGCCTTTTACGGTTTCAATATGTTTACGGACTCTTTTTTACAACTGTTAAATCAATAATTTATCGATCGAACACTACCGTCCTACCGTGAATCTTCAACGGCACAGATGGTTTGATCTTTTTCATATTCCGACGGTCAGTCGATCAGGCCTTCGGTGTAACCGCTGTAATATGAGCGACGGTTTTTCAGGATAAACGCCATCGCGGCGGCGGAAATAGCCAGTCCTTTTTCAATGTTAATGTCCGGATGAATCCAGAGCGCTTCGTTCCCGGGTAAACCCGACATTTCCACCAAACCTATCTTTTTACCGGCGCTGGTGAAGGTGTAACTCAATATCTTCGTCGCGAAAAGCGGCTTTTTTCCTTTAATCCGGGAATAAGGCCCCATACGAATTTGCATATCTCCACTCGTCAGTAATGTGTCCCGCAAACTCCAACGTCGCTGCGAGCGATTATCCTGAAACTCACAACGTATCTGTTCGGTCCAGAATTCACGGATTGGATATTCACAATCACACTCCCAACTGTTACCGAACACGTCTTCCAAACGGAAGCCTACCG
>JAADGP010000076.1 GCA_013152315.1 FCB group bacterium | reverse complement strand
ACATGCTTAACAGCCCAACGATGCCCGAAACCCAACGCCACAAGGGCTATTAACAGTAAAGCACCGGCCGCGATAAACAGACGTTTGCGATGTTTCATCTTTACTTTTTAATTCTTAACATATTTGCGAAGGGGAATTGAAAGAACCAAGAACCAAGAGCCAAGAGCCAAGAATACAAAGGCCAGGAACTAATCTCGGCTGATGGACAAGTGTTAGGGCTTGGAAAAAAGTTCACTCCTGAGATCTTTGGTTAGAAACTTTATTGAAGATTGCAGCAAGAATGGCTTTTATCTCGCCGGATTCTTTAATCAATTTTTTTACTACCTGTTGATCACCGATCTTTGTGCGTTCCATAATCCGCAACCAGTAATTTGATTCCCGGGCTTCTTTTAAGGCAATTCCAACCTTGTGCCTGAAATCAGCACGGGAATTTGTCGCCTGTGATTCTTCATAGTTTGCACCAATAGAAGTTCCGGACTTTGCAAGCTGATACTTGATAACATCGTTTCCTCTTTTATTGGGTATTGTTTCCAACAGACGTATGATTCCAACGGCAAATTCAAATGTTCTTTCCGACAGATTTATATCATAGTTTGATGATTTTTCCCTTATTTGGAAAATTACCGGACTTATTTCCTTCACAACGTACTTTTCTTCCATCTACCCCTTCACCTCATCACTCATATTCATCACATCTTTGGTTCTTGGTTCTTGGTTCTTGGTTCTTCATCTTTTTGACAAGGCTACCGGGGGTTTGTTGACGGCCAGGGGGACCCGATTCTCCGGCGCTAATTCCGGATCTTCGTGGCAACCGATACAGCCGCGGCGTTCACCCGGGCGTACCCAGATCCATGCCGAAGGTCCTCGGATAACGCGGCCTTCCTCATTTACGGTCCGGAACCGTACCGGCGTGTCGGCTTTGATCTCAACATAAAAGGATCCGTCTTCCGCCACCGGGGCTTCTCCCCAGCTGTCCCCGATTCCTGACACCTGTACTTTTTTGGCCGATGAAGGGTGGTTATCCGCCGGTAGATCGGACAAATCGGAATTCAGGCAAAGAAGCGATCCCGTTGTCTTCTGTTCATTTACAATGCTCGGAAGCTTTTTGGGTCGGGGACGTTCGGCAACCATCACCGGTTCCAGGGCATGATATTCCGGATCGCTGTAGATAAGTCGCCCCAAACGTTTTTTCACCGGATCGAACTCAAACAGGGCAAAACGATCAACACCGGGTTTACGATAAGAAACAACCAGTTTCCCCGAAGGCAGGGGAAAAGCGGAATGAAACTCCCCCTCAATCTCGGCGGTAAGAACAATTTTCGAGTGTAATGGTCGATTCCGGGAAATGGCAACCACTTCTCCCCCGAACGGGTGATTCCGGTCCGATTCAACAAATATCATTTGCCCGTCGTCGGTTTCCCGTACACGACTGCTTGGCCAACCATCCTCCCGATTTTCATAAAACAGTTCGGCCTTGGTACCGTCAGGCCGCAACACCATCAGCATTGCCGCGCCCGGCGCAGGGTAAAGTTGCCGACTAATGGTAAGCAGGCGCCCTTCCTGCAACACAGTGGAAGCAAAATCCGAATGGGGATGAAAAGTAATAGGTTTTGTATCGGAACCGTCGAGGGTACAGGTGTAAAGAATATGACCGGCCCCCACCGTACGGTCGGTTTTCAGACCGCTAAAAACAATCCGGCCATCGGGCAGATAAGCGGGATCGGTACTCCCTTCGAGGCCGGAGGTTACCTGCCTGACCTGTAAATCCTCCAAGTCCATCTCCCATATCTGCCAGGGTTCACCTTTCCTGCGCTGTCCGGAAAAGAGCAACCGTTTGCCATCATAGGAAATTTCCGGGGCACGGGCGGAGTAAAATTCATCCGTAAGCACCTTGAACGTTCCCGTGGGATTCTCAGGATCCACAGCCACGATACGGGCTCGTGAAGGATAACGCCAATCCCCTCCGGTTCGATAATTCATATCCGTCATATCACCGGGAACCTGACAAAAAACAAGCATCCCTGTCAGCGGCCTATGATCCGCGCTTCCTAAAAACACCGCGGTTAATCCGATAATCAGCACGGCTCCAACGATGATAATAAAAATTGTACTTCTACCGCGCATCGCCCGCCGCATCCAAAGGTTCCGTTACGGTAAGAATTTGTCCTCCGGGAATATTTTCCAACACCTGTATTTTACCGGAAGGCCACAGAATTTCGATTCGTTCGGCAATCTTACTCTTTCCCAGGCCAAAGTGCAACCGGGGATCGTTCTGGGAGAGGTAACCGCTGGCGCTTTTTTTCTGCGCCACCTGCACTTTACCACCGGCACTCACCTTCACCACCGCTCCGACACCGTCCCGATTACTCGTCCGGCCCACAAGTTGCATAAGCAACCAATTGTTTTGGTTTCCCCCTTCGTTACGCAACAAAACACCCTTGTCATTCAGATTGACAATGAATACATCCACGTCCCCATCGTTGTCGTAATCACCAAAACAAGCTCCGCGTCCTACCAGCTCTTTCAGAAAATATGCCCCGCGTTGAACGGATACATCCCTGAATTTTCCCTTACCAATATTCTCAAACAGTTGATCTTCCTGGCCATAGAGATGCTGAATCTCTCCATTGACCTTGAAAATATCCAAATCACTATCGTTATCATAATCGATGAAAGCCGCCGCCCATCCCACGTGTTGCCCGCTTGCCACGGCAATACCGGCCGGGTAGGACATATCCTTGAAAAGTCCGTTTCCCTGGTTTTGATATAAGGAACAATAGGAGTCATCCGAAACAAAAAGGTCAGTTAAACCATCGCCATTATAATCGGCGAAATCCACGGCCATGCTCGTCGTCGCTTCGCCAACCTGGTTAAAAGCGACCCCGGCCGGTACTCCGATTTCCCGGAATTGTCGGCCGCCTTCATTATGGTACAAATAGTTTACCATGTGGTCATTGGCCACGTAAATGTCCACATAGCCGTCGCCATCGTAATCCGCCGCGCTGACCCCCATTGCCCTGCCCGCCGGATTGAAAACCCCCATGCTTTTCGTCACATCTTCAAACGTACCGTCGCCACGGTTGTGGTACAATATATCCGCTTCCCCGGCATAGGCCATCGGCCCCGGAAAACCATCGGGGGCATAGTAATAGCTATAGTTGGGATCGAACTGAATGTAATTACCAACGAAAAGATCTAATAAACCATCCTTATCATAATCCAGCCACACAACCCCCACACTGCATTCCTTCCCCCCCACACCGGCACGCGCGGTTACATCGGAGAAGGTCCCGTCGCCGTTATTATGATAAAGAACATTAGGACCATAATTGCTGACGTAGATGTCCGGGTAGCCGTCATTGTCATAATCCCCGACCGTAACGCCCATTCCGAATCCCCGGTCACCCACTCCGGCGCGATCGGTAACATCCTCAAAAGTGCCGTCCCGAAGATTTCGGTAGAGACGGTTCCGGGGCGGCTCGGCCGGCTTCGGTCCCTTGCTTATTCCCTCAATATAAGTCCCGCTGGTTACATAGAGATCAAGATAGCCGTCCTGGTCATAGTCCAGAAAAACCGCTCCGCCGCCAACCGATTCCACCAGGTTACTTAATTCATTGTCTCCGAAGGAATGCATAAAATGAATCCCGGCCTGACGGGTTACATCCTGATAATAAAGTTTTCCATTGGAAGGAGCTGCGGTTTGGGTAGGAGACGATGCCGATCCGGACTGCTTTTTCGAACGGCATTGCATACAAGACAAACTTAGTGCCACAAGAGCGATAACACGTATCATTACCGCCATATTATTTGTCCACCACGGACGACTACGTACTGAATGAACCACGGAAATGCCCCCTGTTTACAAATTACGAAAAACCTTCTATGACTTCAAAATACGTTAACCCTTCGATTATAATTAAACTGAGTATGTTTGGATTTTCCACCGGACGCCGGGTTAAAAACCACCGGTCAATGATCCGCTCGGAAATTATTCTATTCATAATTCATATAATTCATGAAAGGTTCTCCGGTAAATAGTTGGTTCGGCTGGAAACAATTTCGCAAACATATCCCGGGTAGCCACGCCATGCTGAAACCTCCGTTTGGGAAAAACAGGCATATCCAAACCGGTGATCGCTTTCACACCTCTTGATACAATTTCCCCTTTGAGTCGATACAACTTCTCATGGTTCCATTCCGTAAGCGCGATAAACGGTATTGCCTCGGCAATTTCGATTACGTTCGGAAGCGTGTAGGGACTAAAGCCTTCAAAACCGAACAGGCTTGTCGTAGCATAGGTACGGGTGTATCCCCTGCTCAGTCCGCCGGAATAGGTCAGCGAATGTTTGATTGAATCGACACCCCACCCTTCCTGGTAAAGCATTAAATTATTCAGCACACTGCGGACGGTAAGTTCGGGATTTTCCTCGATGGGGTAATCTTTCAGGTTTTCATCTCCGCCGTCACCGTCGATCAGGTAACGCCATTCCGGGTAGCGTTCCCGGATACCCCGGCACAGAGCCAGATTCATGGCCGCGGCCTGAATGTCAAGCGGCTTGTAATCCTCGACGACACGAATCGTCTCCCGCCAGTTTATTGCGTTCTGAGGGACTTCCACCGGTTCCAGGAAGAGCGCGAGACCCAGCTTTTCCAAAAAACACCGGGCCTGGGCCAAATCCTCGGCCCCATCATCGACAACAAGTGAAAAGGCCTTGAGTCGCGCCGGACTTTGTCCCAGCTGCAGCATCGCATGATAGGTAAGCAAAAACACGGAGCCACTGTCAATTCCCCCCGAAAAACAAACCCCAACAGGTCCTTCGGAAGCCCGCGTTCGGAGCCACTTAACGATCTCCTGGTACACGGCCCGGATATAAACCTCACCAATATGATTGACATCCGGTTCCAGGGAATTCCGATTAGGGGTGAAAAATCTCCGGTGCGTCGGAACGGGGTCCGGACATCCCACCAGTTCTATCTCCGTCACATAGTGCGCCGGCGCCATCCGCGTATAGCTGGGATGAAATTGATCCTGCAACCCCTCGCTTTTCAGGAAATCATGAATGGCATCGATGCGATCCGCTGCCACCAAACAGGGCCCCTCTTCACGTTTGGCAATAAAATAACGCAATGGTCTTCCGATCGAACGCGCCAGCCGCACAGTCTTACCTTTCACCGCAACCAGGGCAAATTGTCCGTCAATAGCCCGCACCTTTTCCGCATCACCACCGGCCAGTATCTCTCTTGCTTCCTCAACCGACATATTGTAGATAATATTCTTGGAAGTATCTGTTAAATCGACCACGCGTTGTATGGATTTAGTGTCTTGCATAGCGTTATTTCCACTTTTTACAATTGGTAATGTTAGTTATGATTAAATTGTTTACCAAGAAGATATCATTGCTTTACCGAATCACCTTTTCAATATATTTCCACCCCTTGTTACTATTAAGAAAATGGCGGTAATGAGGAGCCGAGAAGACCCTCAAAACCCCACTAAGTCATTGTTAATCCGATGGTTGTATTTCCGTCTACGATTTAACATTAGCTCTGATTTGCGTTAGAAACGCGTCTAATTTTTGATATTGACTGTCCATTTGTTGAGAAATTTTTGTCTTATCCATCACTGATAAATCCCGGATGAAAACGTCAAAAAGGGTTTGGTGTTTCGAAGATTCCGGCAAAACAAACGCTCCTCCCGCTTTTGTATCCCCTTCACCCAAAACACCTTTCCCGGGCCGCTCCGGAAATGAATATTTCACCGCTTTTTCATACAAAGTTAAAGCCTTTTGCGGATCCCCTCTTTTCCAGGCCACATAACCGTTTAAAAAATGCGCTTCCACACTTTTATAATTGGATCCGATCACCGCGTCGAAATAGCGTTGGCTTTCAGGCAGGTTACCGCGAATGAGGGCCACATATCCCAGTCGAAGTGTAGGGGCGGTTTCCTCCTTGTTGATTTCAAGCGCGCGTCGATATTCGGCCTCGGCGGTATCAATATCAAAATATTTTCCGTCGTCAAACGAGAGATACAGATCCCCCAATTGAAAATGAGCACGGGCGCTGTACGGATTAACCTTGAGCAAACGTCGCCAGGCCTTTTCCGCGGCTTTATGTTCACCCAATTCCAGGTAAACATTGCCCAAATAGTACAAAGCGTCCTCATGCTTTTCATTATATTCAAGCGCCCGGCGATAAGCCACGGCCGCATCTTGCATTTTCCCGGATAATCGGTCCTGTGTCGCTCGCCGGTAAAATTGCCAAAATTGCCGAATATTCTCCTTTTCCAGGTTTGTTTTTTCACTGACGCCGCTTTCGGGGTTCGCCGGGGAAGAAGGATTCTTTAATAAGGTAATTCCTGTGAAAAGGGAAATAAGAACTATTAATAATATGAGGAGTGTTCGTTTCACGATAACGGGTACTCCAATAATTCCCGGGAAATCAGTCCGACCATTACGCTCATTTTTTAGAATCGTGGTTAGTGGTCATTGTCATGGAGTTCCGGATACTATTGTATGCCTTTTCCTTCCACCACCGTCAGGTAGCGGTCAACACCGATATTATAAAAGACCTCCGTATGATAGTCGGGCCAACGGATTTCCAACCGATCCACTTGCGTATGTTTACCAAGACCGAAGTGCAGGCGGGGGTCATTGGACGAGAGGTAGCTGGTGGCATACTGATTAATGGCTACCTGCCTGCTTTTTCCTGCTTCAACGATTACTTTGGCACCCAGGGCGGCAGCGGGTCCCTGCTTGCCGATTAAAGTTAATCCCAACCAGTGATTCCGGTTGCCGCCGTCATTGCGCAGGAGGGTGGCCGTGGCCTGCAAATCCACGTGCGACACGATTATATCCAGGTCGCCGTCATTGTCAAAATCCCACACGGCGGCTCCCCGCCCGGAGCGTTTCTGTCGGAAATATACGCCTGTTTCGGGTCCCACGTTTCGGAAACGTCCCCGGCCGTCGTTTTCCGCCAACAGCGGATATTGCTCGACCAGTTCCTCCGCCTTTCCGTTTGCCGAAAAAACATCCAGGTCGCCGTCGTTGTCAAAATCGAAAAGAGCGGCCGCCCAGGCGCCCTTCCCTTCAAATAAACCGGACATACCGCTCCGTTCGGTTATGTCCTCAAATACACCCGACCCGAGGTTACGGTAAAGAGACCCATGACGCAGGTCCGTCACCAACAAATCGATTAAACCATCCCCGTCCACATCGCCAATCGAACCGTGCATGGAACCGGTCGGAACGCCCTGATCGTTAACGGCAACTCCACTCATTTGCGCCACCTCCCGGAACCGGCCGTGGCCTTCATTGCGAAACAAAAAATTCTTCTGGTGGTCATTCCCCTGGAAAAGATCCAAATCTCCGTCATCATCGTAGTCGAACACGGTTAATCCCATGCACTTTGATTCGGGATAATACAGCCC
>JAADGP010000004.1 GCA_013152315.1 FCB group bacterium | reverse complement strand
AGGACTTATTAAAATCAGCCGGACTATGGAAGCGTGATTATCAATCCGGCGCGGAGGGATATACCCTGGCGTCAGTAGTATTGTTTGGAAAAGATGAAACCATTCAAAGTGTTCTCCCCCACTATAAGACCGATGCAATTCTTCGTGTATGGAATGTGGATCGCTATGACGATCGAGATGACATTCGTTGTAATCTCATCGAAGCCTATGACCGTCTCATGGATTTTATCCGTAAACACCTCCCCGATAAATTTCATCATGAAGGGACACAACGGATCAGCCTGCGCGATACGATATTTCATGAAATCGTCAACAATTTATTGGTTCATCGTGAATTCGCGAACCCTTTTCCGGCCAAAATAATCATCGAAACCGATGGCGTTTACACGGAAAACTGGAATAAACCCCACGGAACCGGTACCATCGATCCCTCACGATTCTCACCATATCCAAAAAATCCGGTTATCACCAAATTCTTCAAGGAAATCGGACGCGTGGAGGAATTGGGATCGGGTATCAGGAATACTTATAAATATCTTCGCTATTACAGTACCTTAAAAATGCCACAATTTATCGAAGGAGACGTCTTTAGAACCATTATTCCGTTAGATGAATCATTATTGTCAGTAAGTGGCGGAGTAAGTGGCGGAGTAAGTGGCGGAGTAAGTGGCGGAGTAATGAATAAACTGGAAAAGTTGATCAATCACAGGATAGATGACGGTGTAAGTACAGGAATTATTAAACCGGTCAGTAGTAAGGTACGGAAACAACTGATCTCAATCGTGAATTACATTAGGAAGAAACCTGGAGAAAAGGCCGACATCATAGCAGAAGAACTAAGAATTCCACCCCGGACTACGGAACGATATCTGAGCATTGGTCGAAAATTGGATGTAATCGTGTTCAAGGGCTCCCCGAAAACCGGGGGCTATCAATTAACGAAATCGTTTTCCCGGCGTCTGAAAAGATGAATATCGCAAGTATGAAAACCGGGATTGCTGCCCAACCGCAAACCCACTCTTAATCTCAGTAAATTCCCGCTCCGCTCTCAATCGAACTGTCGTCGATCGTTATCAAGGTCAGCTTCTTTCCTTTTTTGGCCGCCAACAGCATCCCGTTCGATTCGATCCCGCGGATTTTCGCCGGTTTTAAATTGGCAACAATGACAATCATTTTGCCAATCAATTCGTCGGGGCGATAATATTCCGCGATACCGGCCACTAATTGTCGCTGCTCTTCTCCCACTTCTCCCACCCGAATCTGCAATTTTAAAAGTCGATCGGCCCCGGCTACCTTCTCCGCCGCCAGAACCTCCGCGGTCTTCAATTCGACTTTTTTAAATTCGTCATACGTGATGACATTGACGTCCTTATCCGGCTTGGTCTTGGATTGCTCCTTATCCACAGGTTTGGGCACTTCGATCCTTGGAAATAACGGCATATGCTTCTGCAAACTGGTCCCCGGTTTGAGCGCTCCCCAGGTTGCCCTTGTGTCTTCAGCCCCCAGGATTTCCAGAACCGTCTTTGTCCGGTTGGGCATTACCGGTTGCAACAACAGCGCGCCGACACGTAAAGCTTCCGCGGCGGTGTCCCGGCGGCTGTTAAATCCGATTTCACTAATTTCCAGGGCGCCTGCTGTTCCATGTACCGATTCACACTGCGGATGAATTGCATCGTCTCCTCAATGGCTTCATTAACGCGCAACGCATCAATGAGCTCCTGAACTTTACCGAACATATTTAAAGCGTTCTCGCTGATCTTCCGTTCGGCTTCCGTGATCGTTCCCGGATCGGGAAGAACACCGTCAAAATTTCTTTCTATCAAACGGCTGACCCGGCTGAGCAAATTCCCGAAATCATTGGCCAGGTCACTGTTGTAGCGCTTGATGAAGGATTCCATGGTGAAGCTGGCATCCTGCCCCAACACCATTTCCCGCATCAGGTAATACCGCACCGGATCCACGCCATATTGATCGATGAGCGCCAGCGGATCGACAACATTTCCCAGCGATTTACTCATCTTCGATTCCCCGCTAAGCCACCAGCCGTGAGCGAATATGGTTCGCGGCAGTTCGATCCCGGCCGACATGAGCATGGTGGGCCAGTAAATGGCATGGGTCATCAGGATATCTTTCCCGATTAAATGAATATCGACCGGCCACCATTTTTTAAAGGACTTTTCATCGGATCCGTATCCCGGAGCGGTTATATAATTAAGCAGCGCGTCAAACCAAACGTAGGTCACGTATTCCTTATCGAACGGCAACTCAATTCCCCAGCTTAAACGGGACTTGGGCCGGGAAATACAGAGGTCACCTAACGGTTGCCGTAAAAAACCGAGGATTTCATTACGCCGGTGGGTGGGCTGCAAAAAAGCAGGGTGCTCATGAATGTAATCAATTAATTGTTGTTGATAACGACTCATTTTGAAAAAATAATTTTTCTCGGTAATCAGTTTTAATTCCGTTTGATGCTGGGGACATTTTCCCTCCTCCAACTCCTTTTCCGTATAAAATCGTTCGCAACCCACGCAGTAATGTCCGCTGTATTCATCGAAATAGATGTCGCCCGCGGCATACACTTTCTCAAGCACGGCCTGAACCACCTTTTTATGCCGCGCTTCGGTTGTCCGGATAAAATCGTCATTTCGGATATGCAGCTTTTCCCACAGCTTCAGAAACCGCGGAGCCATTTCATCGCAATGTTCCTTTGGACTGATTCCCCGTTCTTCCGCTGCCTGCTGTACCTTTTGGCCGTGCTCATCGAGGCCCGTCAGGAAAAACACCTCCTGTCCGGCGGCGCGATGGTAGCGGGACAATACGTCGGCCAGGATGGTCGTGTAGGCATGACCGATATGGGGTTGATCATTCACATAATAGATGGGTGTGGTAATATAAAATTTGTTTGTTTTCATCATCAATTAATTAACTCCCGTTAAACGGATTAAGACAAGCGCCAAAGGAAAAAATAAGCGCGATTGATATTTGTGCTTTGAAGAAAAACCGGATTTTGCGAACACTCCGGGATTTCCTGTCTGCGTTTGTTTGATAAACCGACCACCGTAATCATCCAAATCGTTTCCACATCACTTATTTACTCAAGGACCGTTGAATTCCAATCAGGAGATTGATCAAAGTTAAGGGCAGGTAATGATTCCGGGCCATAGCGGTAATGGCCTCTTCCAATTGTTCACCAACGCGGTGTAAATCGGCATTTGGGTATCCTGTGTTAAAGGAGTGTAAATCGCCCAACAGACTTTCAAGGTGCAATTCATCTTCCAGGCCGATCCGTAAGCGATAGGCGCTTTTAAACCATAATTGCAAAAGGTACAGGTTAAAAATGTACTCATCGGGATTCGACGTAGCCAGGCGTGACAGGTTGGACACGAACTTCCGCCATTCGGCCCCGTCGGCCCGTACCACCGCGAGGGCCAGATTTTTCATCATCGACAATAATTCTTCGGTTGCGCGCTGCGATAATGATAGCGCACGGTGCATATCTCCCTGGGCCAAACCGGCAATGAATTTCGCCTGATCGGCTTCCATTTGTTGCTCCAGCACCTGCCGTACAACGGCCGTTTCCAGGGGAGGAAAATCAACTTGTTGGCAACGGGACACAATCGTAGGCAGTAAGTCGGCTTTGTGGTCCGTTACCAAAACCAGGGTAGTCCGGTCCGGCGGTTCTTCCAATATCTTCAGCAGGGCGTTGGCCGCCTCGCCCTGACCGGCGGATAATAAATGCGCATCGAAAATCAGGACCATCTTTTGTCCCGCCACTTGGCTTTTAAAATACAGGGTTTTCCGCAGTTCACGAATGGAATCGATGCGGATGCGGCTGGCTTTGGGAACCATTATTTTATGGAAGGGGTTTCTTGCTTTTTCCTGGATAGCCTTGGTGAGGAAGTCCACGCTGCTTTGCGATAATTTATCCAAAACCGAACCTTTGTCCGTGGTGGATTTGGCGGCCGGCAGAGGAACCACCAATTTCAGATGTTCATGCTGCAAAGTCGCGAAACGGTGACAGGAAGGACATGAACCGCAATAGGTATCGGAGGGCGATTCGCAATTCAGCAACTTGGCAAAGGCGATTGCCAGGGCTTCCTTGCCGCATCCGGGAGGCCCCGTAAATAAATAAGCGCTCCCCACCCGATTTGTTTGCCGGACGCGCGCCAGTTTTTTCCAGATAACCGGTTGTAAATCGGGAACCGAAATATTTATCTCTTTCGTAACCATTTTTCCGGATTCAGTTTTTGACTCTTACCCCAAATCTCAAAATGAAGCATGGCGCCATTCACGGAACCGGAATCACCCATGTAGGCAATAACGTCGCCGGCCCGCACTTCACTGTCCACGTTGGTTTGCAATTTCGTTACATGACTGTAAACGGTGTAAAATCCTCCGCCGTGATCGATGATTATCGTTGTCCCGTAACCGCGTATGTAGGTGATCGTGGTAACGATTCCATTAAGCACGGAACGAATCGGTGAACCGGGTTTCCCTTTGATATCGATACCGGGATTTTCCGTGGTGGTTTTCAATTTTGGATTCCATTCCCGGCCAAATTTGGTTATTACCCGTCCTTCCGCCGGCCAGGAAAGTTTCCCTTCCAATTCGGCAAAACTTTTGGCTTTCAACGCCGCTTGCTGGCGCCGAATCCGTTCCTCGCGTTCAAACCGGGCCTTGTCTTCCAAAATCTTTTTTAATACCGCCCCTAACTCCTTTATTCCCCGTTGTTTCTCACGGATCACGTTGGCCAATTCCGCCTTGTTGCGACGGATTTTAACCAGTTCTTTTTCACGGGCAATTTTCTTTTTCCGCAAATTTTCTTTTTGCCGTTCCTGTTCCCTTTTCAAGGCCCTGTTTCGGCGTAAAGCGGCTTCCAGGCTTAATTTTTTCTGTCCGATATCAACCAGCAACGATTTCAGTCTGATTTGGTTTTTCTTCTCGATTTCAGAAATAATTTTCAGGTAGCGGGCGCGATATACCGCCTGTCGCCACGAAGTGGAACTCAACACTTTTTCCAGGGTGGATAAGGAACCCTTTTTATAAGTATGAATCACCCGCCGTTCGTATCGTTTACGAAGATTTTCCAGCTCCTGCGTTTGTTTGGCGATTTCCGATTCCAGGCTCGTGATTTGCTGACGGGTGGTTAGTTCCTCCCGTTGTAATTCGGTGATCAAACGGTCCAGTAACGAAATTTCTTCTTCAAGATTGGAAATAATTTTGGCCGTGGTCTGTTCCTTGCGCCCCTCCCGGGCGATACGGGTCCGCACATCCGATATTTCCTTTTTCAGGGCCTCGATCGCCTTGCTCTGGTATTTCAATTCTTCGTCGAAATCCCGCGATGCGGTTTGCCCTGACAGCCAAACCGTGAACAACAGGGAAATAAATAGTATAAACCGGGTCAACATCGTTGCTGAAAATACCCTGTCCTCTTCAGACTTAGCAATGGGCGTTTTGCCATGAAAGTGTTTCCTTGACTGAACCTTGTTCTTTTTTCTATTTTGGGTCGTATTTTTGGAGATAAAATTGAAGAACGCGTTGTGGACCAATTTATTTAAAGGGTGGCAAAACACGGAAAGCCAAACCGTGATGACCCTTAAACAAGTTCCGATTTTCCGCGGATTAACGAACAAGGAATTCAGGGAAATTGAAAAACTGATCCATGAACGAACCTACAAACCCCAGGAAATTATTTTTAAGCAACAGGCCCGGGGAGAAGGGATGTACATCATTCTCAGTGGTGAAGTGGAAATATACCTGGAGGACGACAAAGGAAACAAAAATATTCTGGCCGTGCTTCGCGACGGCGAATTTTTCGGTGAACTCTCCTTACTTGACGCGGAGGAACGATCAGCCACGGCCGCAGCAACAAAGAACACCATTCTGTTGGGATTCTTCCGGCCGGATCTTCTGTCCCTCATGGAACGCAACGCCGAACTTGGAAATAAAATTCTGTTGAATCTGGCGCGGGTTACCAGCGCCCGGCTTCGAAAAACAAACGAACTCCTTACGGAAGCGCAAAAATCGTAACCGAAACCACAACCATTTCCCACGTCTTAATCAAAATTTACAGGATCATCGTCGGACTCCTGTTCGTCGGTTTCCTATATATTATCTGGCCCTACATTGCCTCCGTTGTTATCATGCTGGTTTTTGCCTTCCTGTTTACATCCGTTCTGTTACCAAGCGTCGATTACCTGGAACGAAAAATCAAAAGTCGCGGTTTGAGCGTTCTGATTATTACCGTCGCTTTATGCGCGACCCTGGTAGTGTTTCTGGGGAGTTTCGCCGCCAACTTTTTTGAACAGGCCAGCAGCTTTTCCTCCCGCTTAAATGAAGAACACACCATGGACAATCTGAACATGTTCATGGAAAAAATCATGGATGCCATGCCCAATTTTGTTTCCGAATTCAAACCGGATGAAGCCGCCCTGGCAGCCAAACTTCAGGACATCGTCAAAGGGGTCATTCAGAACCTGCTGACCTTCGCCGGGAAAGTAGGGGGATTCATCTTCACCAGCATCATGGTTATTATTTTTACCATTATTCTGCTCCATGAATACCACAATTTCAAGCGCTCCCTGGTGCGCTTCATCCCCAATAAATACTTTGAGGTGGGACTGCGGCTGATCTTCAATATCGAACGCCAAATTTCCAGTTATTTGCGGGGCCAGTTGCTGGCCGCCAGCAGCGTCGGAATTATGTCAATAATCGGTCTGTTTATTCTGAACCTGATGGGCGCCAACCTTACCTTGATTGTCTTCATCGGTATTATTGCCGGTCTGGCCAACCTGATACCCCTGGTGGGCCCTTTTGTGGGCATGATTCCGGCTATCCTGATCGCGGTAATGAACAATCTTGGCAATGAAGCGGCCATGAACCATTACCTGTTCGGAGTGATCCCATCCTGGTTTTATATTTTCGATATTGCCCTGATGTTTCTTATCGTGCAGCAAATCGATAATAACTTCGTCACACCCATATTGGTCGGTGAAAGCGTGGGTCTGCATCCGATAATGGTTATAATTGCTCTGCTTATCGGAGGGACGCTACTGGGACCGTTGGGAATGCTTTTCGCGGTACCGGCCGCCGGCGTTATCAAAGTGGTTCTCCAGGAAATATCTTTCGTAACCAAAAACGCCCACTTGTTGTGAACACGGCCGGTTCGGGTTACCGGCCGGCTAGGTATTCTTTCCTACTCCTCCTCAATTTTAAACAAAATAAATTCAAGGAACGATAGTTGTAGCGTTCGGCCGTTTTTCAATTGATAAATCCATAACTGGGAATTTTTACCTTTCGCAGTGGTTTTACGAACGATTTCACTGGGTTCGCCCAGGAGATCCTGAACTTCCGGGATGGTCATGCCCACCGCCAGTTTTTTACGTTTAACGAATTCCATGGCTTTCCGCTCCCGTTCCATCCGTTTTTCGATTCTCCGTTGGGTCTCAAGCGTTTCATAGGCTGCCAGTTTTTCCTTCAGGGCTTTCAACACCTGATCGTTTTTTGTGCCCAGTCCGCCGGTTAATTCCCGGGCTTTTTCCAGGGATTGGATTGCCAATTCAATCGCGTCGAAATCCGTTACGCGGTTGGCCTGGGTGACCAATTGGATCGCGGCCTGGTAACGCAGTAAACCGGTCTCGATCCGCACCTCCGGATCTTCGGCCTCCGCCCGATCCAGCAGTTCCAGCGCTTTGAGTACGAAGCCGTTATCCAACGCCGTACGCCCTTCCTTCAGAATCGCCTGCGCGCGGAAGCGGGGTAATGCTTTCCGTGCTTGTTCGGAGACACGCACCGTTTTTTCCA
This sequence comes from FCB group bacterium, assembly GCA_013152315.1. Taxonomy (GTDB): domain Bacteria; phylum Fidelibacterota; class Marinisomatia; order Marinisomatales; family JAADGP01; genus JAADGP01. The sequence continues at coordinate 1,315 of JAADGP010000004.1, read as the reverse complement.
CCAGCGATAAAGCTTCCCGCGCCTTGCCTTCCGCCAGCAATTCTTCCGCCCGGTACATCCTGTCCCGGGCGATTATGGCAATGCGTTCATCCAGAGCTTTCGCCAACGTCGTGTCGTCGGTCAGGGAACGCGCCTGCAGGTAACGATTCAACGCTTTATCGGTCAGCTTTCGCTCATCGAAACTCATTCCCTCGCGCATGTACTGGAGCGGAATTTTCCGGTCACATTCCCGGATGAACGCTTCCGCCCGGTAGCGATTTGCGTGTTGCGGATACAGGGAAATGAATTCCTGAAATTTCTGTTTCGCGGTAACGTAATCCCGGTGGTAATAATAGTCTTTCGCCACGTCCCCCACGGTTTTTTTACCGCCGTAAAAAGCCGATATCGTCAGGAACAAACCGTAATTGGATAAATCAAACCGGGTTATGGGGGTCAGGTTATCCGGATCGGAAATGCGATTAATCTTAGTATAAGCGTGTTTGAAGTCGAGGCCGACTGCAAACCGGTTATTCATTCCGGGATCCAGAATATACCGAATCCCAATACTGTACGATACGGACGGGCCCCAGCCGCGAGGGGTTTGGTCATATACTTTTTCCGGTGAACGGTAAAACTTGGCGGTAGCCAGACCATAGGTGTATCGAAGACTTAAAAACCAGGATTCAAACCATTGCAAATTTGCGGAATTACTGACACTCATTTCCAACAGACGGGGAGCAAAATACCGTTTCGATACAGCCCAACTTGATTGTACTGTTCCCCATTGATTCGTGGGAAGTGTCGCTGGGAAAAAAATTGAGGCGTAGCGAAAATTCAGTCCCGTATGGATATCCGCCCAGCTGGAATTGAACAAGTAATAACTTATGTTGGTTTTCAGAACATCCAGTTCAACCTGGTGTCCGATCCGGGCCGTGAATGAACCGCCCTTAAACCCGGTAACCGGCTGTTCGTAGCGCATCCAGTTGCTTCTGACCGCTTTCCCTTCTTTACCGCCACCACCATTAAATCCGATGCCGTAACGCAACTCCAGCGGTATCAAATTTACCGGTTCGTGGAATTCCCGCCGATGAAACAGTCGGTTAGTCCAATATCCTTTTTCATATTTTATACCGCTGTTTTTCCTGATATTGATCAAACCCCATAAATACGATTTGGACGTGTCGGACGTGCCAGCAGCGCCGAATATCAGACTCACGCTTAAACATAAACCCACAACCGAGATTAAAACAGAGGAACGCATGGTCGTTCAAAATAGTCGTTTTCTTGGGTTTTGAGCAAGTGAAAGACGCTCAATGCAAATCCGGCTTTCCCCGGC
>JAADGP010000079.1 GCA_013152315.1 FCB group bacterium | reverse complement strand
CGCCATGTACCAGGCCAAGAAAACGGGTCGCAATAAAGTAGTAACGGAGTTGGAACTGAATTTGGAATCCCAACCCGCGGAAGCCTGAGAAACTCAACAATTTACCAGGATTCTCGGATACTATTGCATCGTCTGACTTTAATACGGAATCGTAGTCCCTTGCATAATTACCCGGTTCCTCAGCCTCAACCTTAGCCTTAGCCTTAGCCTATATTTCACCCTTACTGAATATCGGAAGATAAAAGAGTTCGACGAAACGTCAGAACAACAGGCGACCAGATATAAACAGCGCTGAAAATTCCTACCGCGTCCGCGATTAATCCCGCGATGAGCGCATGACGGGATTTTTTAATTCCCACCGAACCGAAGTAAACCGCCAGGACATAAAATGTTGTCTCCGTTGAGCCGAACATGGTAGCGCCGATCTTGGCGAAAAGGGAATCGGGACCGTATTCATTCACCAAATCGGTAAGCAGTCCCAGGGAACCGCTCCCCGAAAGGGGACGCATTATGGCCAGGGGTAGATTTTCGGGAGGAAATCCGATCAAGTGTAAAACCGGAGTCAGAAACGTAAGCATAAGGTCCAGAGCGCCGGAAGCGCGAAACATCCCGATGGCGACCAATATGGCCACCAAATAGGGAATAATTCTCACGGCGATGGTGAAACCGTCCTTTGCTCCTTCAACGAAGGATTCATAGACTTTAACTTTTTTTACAACAAGGCCGTAAAAGGGAATTCCGACCAAAAGGAGCGGGATGACGTATTTGGCCCCTTCGTTTATAGCGGAAACAATGGTTTCAATCATCTTCCGTGTCTCCGGTAATGGCAAAGCGTTTCATTTTTTCGAGACTTTTTACGGCGACAATTGCCGCAATCGTGGAGAACCCGGTGGCGATAATGGTTGTTATGAAAATCTGGTTGGCGACCACTCCCATCAGGCCCACAACGGTGGCCGGCAGGATTAATTGCACGCTGGAAGTATTGATGGCCAGGAAGGTACACATGGCATTCGTGGCGGTATCCTTTTCCGGGTTCAGCTCCTGAAGTTCTTCCATTGCCTTTAATCCCAAAGGAGTGGCGGCGTTTCCCAGTCCCAGGATATTGGCCGCCATATTCAGTACGATGGAACCCATGGCCGGGTGGTCGGGGGGAACGTCCGGGAACAAACGGATGGTGATGGGTTTGATGGCGCGGGCGATGATGCGGATCAGTCCGGAGTCTTCGGCAATTTTCATCACTCCCAGCCAAAGGGCCATGATACCGATCAGGCCGATGGAAATCGTAACCGCCGTTTTGGCCATATCGATCGCCGCGGCGGTAACCGCGTCAATATTTCCCGTGATGGTGCCTACAACGACGGCGATAAGAATCATCCCAAACCAAATGTAGTTCAACATAGGTACTCCGTTTTTTTTATTGAACCGGAACTGCCAACAATTCAAGCGTCGGCACTGCCGGGTCGGCATTCAGCCTTACCGGGACGGAAAGGGGTAAGGTGACCTGGTACTTACCGTGGCCGCAGGGGAAATTGGAAATAATCGGAATGTCCAGATCTCCGCAAACATCCATGACAATCTCATCCACGGTTTTCCCGAAAGGGACCTTATTGTCTTTCATATCGGTCATTTCCCCGATGATTAATCCTTTGATTCCATCCAGTATGCCGGTCCGCCTGAGATGGTAAAGCAGGCGATCAAATCCGTACAGGTATTCATGAACATCTTCCAGGAAAAGGATGGAATCGGTGGCGAGTAATTGATCCTCGGTTGCCAATCGATCCGTAATCAAGGTCAAATTACCACCCCACAGGGGGCCTTCCGCCATGCCGGGTTTCAATATCTTCACGGGCAGTTCGGAAGGCGGTTTGATAATTAAAGGAGTATGACCGAACAAAGTTTTTTCCAGGTATTCAAAATTGTAATCGATGGGACCGGCTTTAAACGTTATTAACATTGGTCCGTGGAACGTAATAAGGCCCGTTCGTTGGGTAATGGAAATAAGGTAGGCGGTGATGTCGCTGTACCCCACAAAGATTTTAGGATGTTGGGCGATTGCCTGATAATTAAGCAGGGGCAGGACGCGGTTGGCGCCATATCCTCCGCGGGCGCAAATAATGGCATTTACATCGGGGTCGGTAAACATGGTTTCAAGGTCGCGCGCCCGTTGTTCCGGCGATCCGGCATACTGGTTCAGTTTGAGCCTGGTGGATTCTCCCAATTTTATTTTGTATCCCCGGGCGCGGAAAAGGTCAACAGTCCGGGAGAGCACACCGCTTTCCAGCCAGCGGGATGGGCAAACAATGCCGATGGTATCTCCGGGATGCAGTCGGGGGGGCTTGATCATGATGGAAGCGAAAGATCGAACCTATGGGAAAGGGGAATGAACATAAGGGACGATGCGCGGGAGCGGGGACCGGTTTTGTTATGACGGTGGTTGTTATCGGGCATGATCATGACGTATTATTGAGTGAAATTCACCAGAACCGAACAAATATCATCCTGTAACCGGCGGTACGGGTCCGCGTCGCCCACATAGCCGTTTATCATGATGGAGAAGGCCAGCGGTTCGTTGTTCCGGGTAAAAGCGTATCCGGACAAACAACTTACACCTTCCAGGGTGCCGGTTTTCGCGCGAATACGGCGATTGGTTGTGCCTGTCAGCATGCGGTTTTTCAGTGTGCCGTCCCAGCCACCCGTGGGGAGGGCCGCGAGAAATTCGGCGTTCAGCGTGTAATCGTGATACACGTAAGTCAATAATCGTACCAACTGATCCGGTGTGGTTAAATTGTACCTGGATACTCCCGAGCCGTCGGCCAGCCGGATACGGGAGGTGTCGATACCCACCTCATCCTTTAAAAAAGTTTTGACGGCCAATACGCCCTTATCCCAGGTGCCGGGAGCGCCGAATTTGAATTGACCGCTGAGTTTCAATAGCAATTCACCGGTCAGATTGTCGCTTGTTTTCAGAAAATTAATAATGGTATTGGTAAGGGGCAGGGAGGTGTAAGTGGAAATCCGACGACTTTTCGGTCGTAAAGTATCCACGATAACCGGACCGGTAATTTCCGTTCCCAGTTGTTCCAATTGCTCGGCGAATACCCGTCCCGTGAACAGGGCGGGATTGTTCACATTCACGTAATAGACACTCTCGTCCGCGTCGAATACGACATCACCGGTGATATCAATGGTATTGGAAGCATTCCACCAGCGACGTTCAATTTTAAGTTCCAGGAAATCGGTAGTGTCGGCAACCGTGCGGGCCTGGTTATTAATAGTGACATAGGTTGTATTGGGGTACACGGATATAACGGGCGGGGCCAGGAGCGCTCCCGGTTTTACATGAATATCCACGCAATTATCGTTGAGTGTGAGGGCGTCGACCTGGGCGAAATACCAGTCCGAACCTTCATCCCACATCCATCCCGGGCCGCTCCGAACCGTATCCAGCAAGGAATTGTCTAATACCAGGGTATCAATAATACGGATTGTTTCGCTCACGTTTTCGGCTAACCGGGCAAGATCGTCCGGCATCAGGTCCGGATCGCCCCCGCCTTTTAGAGTCAGCCGATTGACCTTTGTTTCGCTGAACGCCGAACTATCGATCCACACCGTTGTATTGAACCGGTACTGTGGGGTCAGCAATTTGAGAGCGGTTGCGGCGGTGTAGAGCTTATTATTGCTGGCCGGGGTGAAATAATGATCACCATTGAAATCATAAAGGGTTTTCCCGGTTTTGAGGGAAACCACTTTTATTCCCAGGTTGGCCTTCAGACCCGAAGAACGGATTGTTTTGTTGATTTGGGCAACCAACTTGCGGTTCCCCGAGACCTGGTATAAGGCTTTGGTTGAGGTACAGGCTGTGAATATTCCGATTGCGAAAAGAAGGAGGAGGCAGGGGAATTTTTTCATCATTTGAGGTAGAGAATCTTTGCTGTTCTTGTAAAATTCGTTCCGTTCGGGGTTGTTAGCAGGACAAAATATATGCCCGAAGACATGGTATTCGCCACTGTTGATGGTAGTAAAATATCGCAACGCGGACCGGTTATCTCATAATCCCGGGTCCAAATAATTTGTCCAAGGATATTTACCAAGGACAATTGCACTTTTCCCAGAGGTCCGGAAAGTACTATATGTCCCTGGCCGTTAAAAGGGTTCGGATAAAAGTTCAGCGTAAATTTTTCAGGCAACAATGTTGCCGGATCTACGGCGTCAATAATCGTCAGTATAAAGTCGATGGTAGCGTTGAACAATCGTGTCCGATTATTTTCGGAAAACAATTCCAGTGGAGTAGCGGTGTAAACAAAGTATCCTTTCCCCATTCCGGTAATGCCTAAAATATCATTATGGGTGGACAATAAGTTTGGAAATGTCCTTTCTTCCGGTGGAATGGCGATTGTATTGAGACTGTCCAGCGAAGCGACAGCCCGGATCCGATTCGTGGCAAAATCAAGTAGGGGCACATTGACCCCAAAAACAGAATCCGGAATGGCAATCATTTGTCCGAGATCAATTCCGACGGCGGTTAGTAATTCCCGTCCTGCGGGCGTTTTCCGGAGGGCCATTATTGTTTTTGTGCCGATTACCCAGGTATTGGTGTTAAATGTTGACAGGCGCCGGATAATTTTCCTGATCAGACGTGGGGAGAAACCGCTATCGTTATCACCGGAATGTAAGATCAGGTCGGTTTCTACTCCGAAGTGATTGATTGCGAAGGTTGTATCCAGTTCAAACAGGGTGTCGTTTACGGTCCCGAAACAGGGAGGATAAATATATTGATCCAATAACTTTCCTATCGTTGCCAGATAGGGCATTTCGACGGCGCGGCCCGGTTGTGAATAGGCATCGATGAGCAACAGAAAGGGATATTGATATTGGTTTAGTCGTATGACATACGTGTCGGAAAAGTCACTTTCATTGGGTAACGGAGCCTTGTCTACCGCCGTTAATTTGAAAAAGGCTGTTGCGGTGGAAAAAACCGGTACGACCAACTCCGACACATCGGCCGTGAGCATAGCTTCATTATAATTGGAATACCAATTCTCCAGGTCGTAACTGTAATAAAGCCGATATCCTGCCAGATCAGCTTCATTATTTGGCAACCAGCGTAATCGGAATCCTGTTCCTTCCGGTAAGATCGAAAGGAGCGTAGGAGGAGCGGGAGGAGTCGTATCCGATTCCATAACTTCAAACACCTGTTCCAGGGTGTCGCCATTCAGATAGTGATCCCAGGTCATAACCCGTGCGGTATAAGACCCCGGTTCCCAATAGGTTACATTTAAATATGAGTCGGTCGTTAATTGATTGGTCACAGTATAATAATAAGTGCCGGTATTGGAACCGCTTGCGTAAACATTGCGGATATAGGCGTCGCTACCCGGAATTTCATCGAATATAAAGGGGAAAACCGGACCGGCGACGGTGTTCCCCAGGGAATCCAGTATCTCGTAACCAATCTTGTAAATGCCGTTATTGCCACCCAGCGGCCCGTCATCGGTATGATCCCAGGCGCGGCTGACAATGTCAACCAATCCGAACACCCGGTTGTTTTGAAATGGGGTTTGCGTTCCGTTGAGAAAAAAACGAATATCGTTTACGGTTGGTTTGTACGGATCGATCAAGGGTTCCAACCCGCCGGAAATGCGAATTGGGTTAATTTCGGAGCCGGGATATCCATCTTTAAAATGGATATGATTCCATTCATTGGTCCAGCCGATGATTGTTTCATAAGCCGTTACGGCTGAGCCCACGTGTAAACTTGGGTTTGGGATTACGTGAACGTAGGCGTGCCTGCCGATCCGGATCCATGAATTGATTCCGTATTGATCGGCGTTGCCGATACTGGTAACCGTGCCACTAATGACCGAATAGACCGCTTGTCCCTGAGGCAGATGGATATCAACCGCATCATGGAAGTGGTCGATGTCCCCTGAAGAACCGGAGCGGCATTCGCAGAATGTGCCGTTGATCCAGTGCTGTTGATCAAATGGTTGACAAGGCCAATTGTAGGCGTAAGTATGAGGGTTTAGGATTCCGAAAGCAACCAGAGCAAATAAGGAGATGACTCGCACGAAATATCACTCAGTTCTGTATTCCAGAATACGACTGTCGAATTGCAGAAAAAAACGATCCGGAGATTTCCCGGGGATCAGAATTGTTTTACGATGTCGTGCTCGCGATATCGTCTGTGAATCGAAAGTATTGGACGCGAAATGATAGGTAACCAGTTTTAATTGCTGGTACGTAAAACCTTCCGGTTCATATTGAATATTCCGGCCGGCTATGATGATAATGTTTTTGTCGGTGATAATCCAATCAATCGGAAGGACCTTCGTTGGTAGATCCACGGAAGTTATTTCCGGAGTCTGTCCGGGGTTGATAAAAGTGAGCTTGTCATCCGAAAGCATAACCAATTGATTGTCAAACCATTTCAATGCCTTTGGCACGGTCGGGAATCCGAGCGGGGCGGTTAGTGGCTGTCCCTCTTGGGTTAATAAATACAGCAAAGGTTCCTGTTCATAACCACCGGCAATGGAGCGCGTCCCGAATACGGCTATATTTCCCGTCGTTGAAATGTCCAGCAGGTAGGGTATTGTTAAATCGACGGCGATATTATGTCCGGGGCTCAGGTCGTCGTTTAACATGAATAAAAAGACGTTATTCGAACCGGTAAGTGTCGGGGTTGCCATCCCCGCTAAAACAATATCGCCCTGGATATTTTGGGAAATGAGTAAAGACTTTTCATGGTTCCAGTCATTTTCGTCAAATAATTGGTAATTACCAATGATCCTTCCCGAGGGAGAATAGCATTGATACGATTGTGTTTCCGGTGTGAGTAGAAAGATATTTTTTTCACGGTCAATGAAGGTAAATGGTATTCCCCGGTCGGCGGATAGCTCCCGGGACCATTGGTTTATTACCGCTCCGTCGGATTTGATGATTCGGTAATGAACTATATTTATTTTTCCCGAATTCATGGTCTGGTAAGAAACAATCAATAGCGGAGAAGTAAATACATTGATAATTTTTTCGTTGGGGAATTGGATTGTGTTCCCGCCGATAACTATTTCATCATTATTCCAATAACCGATCAGTGAATCGTCATTAACAAGCGCTATTGTTTGTTTTGGAATTTCCATGACCGATTGTTTCATCGGGACGGTTTGGGGAAAGGAATGGCCCAACAGGAGGAAATAAACGAGCCAAAAGTATGCTATGGTTCTGGTATTCATAATACGAGGTGACATTGCAGTCAGATCAACGTCTTAAAAATAATATAATCCTTCAATAAATAGCACCAGATAACCTGAATGCGATATCAATACGCGGTATAAAAATTGTTGGCTGGGTTACTGCAATAATAACAAATAAATAACGATTCAAATGATCACTGAAAAGATGCCTATATCCAACAATTCAATTTATACCTTGAACTTCTGATGGGGATAGGTTAATATTTTTCGTTCTGATTTCGGTATAACTACCCCATATCGAGGTAAAACAATAAGGAGATAATAGATGAAAAAGACAGCTATAATTGTTGTTTTGGCACTATTCATGGTTTCCGGGCTGTTCGCTCAATTAGAAACCATTGCGGATGGTTGGTCCAAAACGTTTGGTCAGACCACTCATCCCGGCGCACCCTATCCGGTAGTGGTAACACAAGCCGTTTCAGCCGGTTGGGACATTGACAAAGATGGATTTAGTGAATTCATTGTATTGTCGGATCATTCCAACCCCAACGGCGGAGGTCCGGAATATCCCACGGGGTGTTCGGTTTGGTTGTATGAGGCGAACACTTCCGGCGGTTATGACCTGGCCTGGTCCTGGTGGGATACAACGCTGTACACCGGTGGCGCCAGTTTCCCCGTCCATGCCGTTACTGACTTGGACGGTGATGGAAATCTGGAAATTGTGGTTGGAGTACCATACGGAAGCGGTAACCCGCCGGATGGCTCAAACCCCGCGCGCTTTTATGTCTGGGAAGGACCCGATTTGCCCTCAACACCCACCGCTACGTGGAACTTCGATGTATCCGTTGGTTCCAATACGCGTCCTTCGGGAATCGCCGTTGATGACATTGATGGTGATGGTGCCCAGGAAGTTGCCATGGCTTTCCGAAAATTCAGCGACGCTACCAGCAATGACGCCATGATGATTTTTTCTCTGAGTGGAAGTTTTGCGGGTACTTTTACCCAGTGGAACATTGAAATGATTGACACCACCAGTGATGTTGGGTCGGTCTATTCGGTTACAATAAGTGATGTTGATAATGATGGCAATAAAGAGGCCTTTTTTGCTACCGATTACGGGATCTTTTTTGAGACCGATGGAGCCGACAGTTACGTTCAGGGCGACCAATATCAACTCAAAGGCGGCGGCGTAGGTATGTGGGCTCTTCAGGCCACAACCAGTTTCGACCTTGACGGTAACGGTTCGGAAGAATTGGTCGTAAGCCCTTGGTCCGGTGACATAAACGTAATGAGTGAGGTGGCTGATTTGGCCAGCGCAGATTCCAGTGATGTTTCCCTCATTGCCACTATTGACGGGGGAACCCGTGGTATGGCGGTTGGCGATTTCGACGGCGATGGTTTGGGCGAGATATTCATTGGTAACAACTACAATGGTTCCGTTTGGAAGATTGATTATTTGGGCGGCGGTGTTACCGATGCTGCTAATTACTCCACCCCGGAAATGATTTACCAGCAAGATACGACCGGTTCCATTCGAACCTACTCGGTAGCTTTTGGTGGCGCTGATTTGAACGGCGGAACCACTGCCGATCTTAACGGTGACAATAAGCCCGATTTGGTAATTGGTTTTGAAGATGGTGATACAACAGCGACCCAATACGTTGTAGTTCTTTCCTCCGATAATACAGTCGCAGTTGATGCCGACTTCGGGGCACCGATTCTGAATGCGTACAAATTGGGACAGAATTACCCCAATCCTTTCAATCCGACTACGACTATCAGTTTCAACATGACCAAAGCCGGATACGTGGAATTAGGCGTTTATGACTTAAGTGGACGAAAAGTCGCGACCCTGGTTTCCGAGTATCAGGGCGCGGGTGACCATTCCGTTGTTTGGGACGGTCGTGACGTCAACGGACAGCCGGTTGCCAGTGGCGTTTACCTCTATCGTTTGGAAGTAAATGGCGCTGTCCTGACCCGGCAAATGACCTTACTGAAATAAGGTTTCGATTGAAACAATGGGCTCCTAAACCTTGGAGCCCATTGTCTTTCCTAAATAAAAGCAAGTGAGTTGAACTTATGAGAAGTCATCAACTTTTCACGATTGTCTTTTTGTCTTTTTTGGCGTCAATACTTATAGCCGGTACAACCGGTAAAATAAAGGGAAGGGTTACCGATAAATACGGTCAACCGCTGCCGGGAGCGAACGTGGTAATCCAGAATACAACCTACGGGGCCGCGGCAGATAAAAACGGAACGTTTTACATCCTGAATATACCTCCCGGCACATACACGGTAAACGTAATGATGATTGGTTACAAAACAGTTAGATTCGAAGGCGTTACCGTTCAGACCGATCTTACGACTACGCTGAATGCCGAATTGGAGGAAACTGTTTTGGAATCGGAAGAGGAAATTACCGTAATTGCTTCGCGCCCGATGGTATTAATGGACGCCACTGCCAGCGCCTCAATTATTACTTCCGATATGATTGATGATTCTCCGATTGAGACTTTCCAGGCTATTGTACAAACAAAGGCCGGTGTTTCCGTGGATGCCGGAGGAGCCCTTCATTTTCGCGGAGGTCGATCGGACGAGATTACCTATTTGGTTGACGGAATCCCCAATATCAATCCCTACAATAACGGGTTGGGAGTCGATATTGCCACCAACGCAATCCAGGAATTGTCGGTAATTACCGGCGCTTTCAGTGCCGAGTACGGTCAGGCGATGTCCGGTATTATTAATATAGTCACCAAAAACCCGGGACCACAATATCACGGATCTCTTTCCTTAATGTCCGGTGATTTGATGACGAATTATAATGTGGATATTAATCCTTTAATTCAAAAGCAGGCCCAAAAATTTGATTTTCTTAATTCGCGGGAAATAGAAGCCACCCTCTCAGGACCGGTTCCTTTTTTCAAAAAACTTCGGGTTTTCACTTCCCTCAGGCAGTTAAACGAACAGGGCTATTTATATGGTTTGGATAGGTATACCCCTTATGGCGTGGAAAAGGATTCAAGTGAGTGGAAACCTTTCCCTATGAATCCTAACAGGAAAACCAATTTCCAGGCAAAGTTTACTTATTCCCTCACGAAAAAAGTTAAGCTACAATATAATTTCTTTTCCGAAAATCGATTTTGGAAAAGTTATTCTCATTCACGTAAATATTTAAAGGAAGGACATTACCAAAACTTCAAGACCGCCATAAATCACACGTTAAAACTGACGCACCAATTGGGGATGAAGAATTTCTACACGTTAAGTTATTCCCATGCCGAAAACAACTATAAATATTATGCCTATAAAGATCCCAATGATAAGCGTTATGTGTGGAGCAGTGTCGGGTATTATGTTCGGGATGCCAACTATGAATTTTACACCGGCGGTACTAACAACGGTCGCTATGACCGTCGGGTAGTAACCGATCTGGTAACCGGCCAATTCACCAGCCAGGTAAACGATCAACATGAGGTAAAAGCCGGGTTTGAAGGCCGGTTTCATAATATTTATTTGCATACCTGGCGGCTTTTGGTGGATCGGCGCGACGAACCATGGATCGATGCAAACGGCAACAATATTTATGATGAGGGTGAAGAATTTACCGACCTGGATGGAAACGGCGAATGGAGCTCCGCGAAAGACGACAATAATAACGGCATTTACGGCGATATTATTGTACCCGAGGAAGGACCGAGCAATAGTGCCTACCGTCGCAAGCCGGTGGAATTATCGTTGTTCGTCCAGGATAAAATCGAATTGAAGGATTTGGTAATTAACATGGGACTTCGCTGGGACTATTACAACACCGACGGATACGTTGCCAAGGATTGGTCAAACCCGAATCCGAAAGAGGTAAAACCGGCTTCCATCAAAACCCAAATCAGTCCCCGTTTTTCCATAGCCTATCCGATTACCGATCGGGGGAAATTGTTCTTTTCTTACGGACATTTTTTCCAGATGCCGCCCTATTACCGTTTATATACCAATCCGGATTTTGATATTCTGCCCGGAGTAATAAAAAGCGATGTCGGCAATGCCGACCTGAAACCACAGAAAACGGTCAGTTATGAAGTCGGTTTTGAACAGGAGGTAACCAGGGATGCCGCGGTTTACGTGAAAGTGTTTTATCGCGACATGCGCAATTTGCTTGGACAGCGAATCTACATTTTACCGGGAGGTTCCGATTCCTACGCGTTATTTATCAATCGCGACTGGGGAAATGTTAAAGGGGTGACCTTGTCCTTTGATCAGCGTTTTACCGGTTTGGTTTCGGGCTCGATCGATTATACCTATCAGGTTGCCGTGGGGAACGAATCGGATCCGACGCGTACGCGGAGAGATTATCGATTGACAATCGAACCCCAGAAAAAAGTGGTTTACCTGAATTGGGACCAACCGCACGCCTTTCGCTTTGTGCTGAATATCGGACGTCCCGGGAATTGGCGCATAAGCAGTATCGGGAGGATTGAGAGCGGGTACCCATATACTCCGAAGGACGCGAACGCGCTTATCCGCGTGGCGGAGGAAAATTCCGGGCGGAAACCCAGCCAAATAAATGTCGACGTGAATGCTTACAAGAATTTCAAAATTGCCGGGATTAATTATCGGTTGTTCATCAAAGTTTACAACTTATTCGACCGGCGCAATGAAAATTATGTTTGGGACAGTTCCGGCCGCGCCGGGTATTCCCTGGGTCGCTTCGGTGACGAATCAACGCCGGAATGGATTAATCGACCTAACTGGTATTCCAAACCCAGGCAGATTTACATGGGCGTAGCAATCGACCTTTAATCCCAATTAAACGCTGCGGTAAGGAAAATAAGAGCGATTACAATCCTAATGATCAGTTAAGGATTACATTCATATGAAAAACAAAAATTATCTACGACAGGCAGTTGTTTTAATCGCCTTTGGTTTTACGGTTTTGGGGGCGCAGTCGAAACCAAAAGACATGCTTCCCCATCGTCCCCCGGGACACATGAAAACCTGGACCAAGGCCCAGTTTGAGTCATATATCCGGGCCATGGAAAACAATCGCAGGAGGGGTAAGACGATGGCCCATGAGGACCGTAAATCGGGTCTGCACGACGGGAATAAAATCCGCACTTTATTTTATAACTATGGTTCCATTGGTCGGCCGAATACCGAACCTTCCCTGGAATGGCCGGCCTATTCCAATCATGGCTATGCCTATGAATTTGGTCCGATCATTGGTGCTGAAGTTGTCGATGCCGACAGCCAAACTGTCCAGATATTTTCTGACGGTATGTTGGACGGCGGAGACTACGACCCGTCCGGCGGCTCCAACTGGTGGGGCTGGGAACCCCTGCCGGGATATGCCAACCCGGCGCAAAACAATGTTGCGGTATCCAACGATCCGAATACCTGGGGCGATAATTTCCCGGTCGATGCCGACGGTTACCTGCAATGGCCCGGACAATACGGAGAGGGTAAAATCATCGCTGATTTTGAAAGCTATTATGTCATGGATGATCAATGGAATAAGGAGTTTCAGTATTATCCTTATCCCTCCGATTCTTCCAAGCGGGGACTGGGAATTGAAGTCACCGTTCGTGGTTATCAGTATGCCGCCTCGGTTGCGGAAGACATTATTTTCTTCCAATATGAGGTAAAGAACGTAAGTGAGAAACGTTTGGAAAAAGTGGTGGTAGGGATGATTGGCGATCCGCACATTGGCGGAGCCGGAGACTTCTCGGATGATTATGCCGGTTTTATCGATAATAATGGTTTTGGTAACCTGGATGTGAACGGTAATCTTGAACTGGACCCGGCGACCGGGGAACCGGCGATTGTTGATATCCGGAATATGGTATATTGTTGGGATAAAGTGGGCTCCAGTAATGATTTTAATATTATGTGGGATGAACTGGGATGGCTGGGCTACAAATTTCTGGAAAGTCCGGGGATTGCCAATGACGGTATCGATAATGACAACGATGGCTTTATCGATGAGAGCCAGTACAACGGGATTGATGATGATGGCGATTGGCAGGCAACCGATGAGGCGGCTTTGGCCGATACGGCCGAAGCCCGTGATTGGTGGAGCCCGATCATGTGGAACGGAATCGACGATGACGGAGATGGGCGGATTGATGATTGGGGGGATCTGGACGGTAAGAGTGATGATCTGAATGGTAATGGTGTTCCGGATCCCGGTGAACCCGATTTTGAACTCGCGGATGTGGATGAATCGGACATGATCGGATTAACAAGTTTCTGGGCTCCTCAATATGGCTCGGAAGAGGCGGGCATGGATGATATTATGTGGCGCAGGATGGTTCCCGGAACCTTTGCTACACCGGATACAATAAAGCAGGATGCGGATAACATTTTTATTTTCGGATCGGGTTATTTCTCCCTTGATCCCGGAGAAACGCAGAAGTTTTCGATCGCTGTGATAATGGGGCAAGGGAAAGAAGATCTCTTCCTGAATGCCAAAGTCGCCGAGTGGATTTATAAGTTAGGATTTCAATTCACCAAACCCCCCGAGAAACCGGAAGTCGTGGCCGTTCCCGGTGATCGGAAAGTAACTTTATATTGGAATGACATTGCCGAAGAATCGGTGGACCCGGTAAACGGGAAGGATTTTGAAGGGTATCGAATATATAGAAGCAACGTAAAGGGCGAGTGGGGTGATGTTATCACGAACAATACGGGAAATGTTGTGGCCAACGTCCCCATTGCCCAGTTTGATTTAATTGATGAATTTGAAGGTCCCCACGCGGTTGCCTCTTCCGAAGGCTATCATATGGACATGGGAGATAATACCGGTTTAACACGGGTTTTCGTGGATTCGAACCTGGTTAACGGATTGACCTACTATTATGCCGTAACGGCTTATGATAAAGGGAGTGTGGAAGGGAATCTACCGCCCTTGGAATGCTCTAAAAATATCGGCGATGTTAATGTGGTTACCGTTACGCCGAACGCCCCGGCCGCCGGTTATACACCGGCCCAACTGCAATCCGAACATTATGAGGGAATAGCAACGGCCACGCTTGAATTTTCGTTACTCGATCCGATTAATACCGATCCTAATAAAATAATCGACGTTTCGATCGAACCGCGGGGAGCGGGGAAATACGTTACCGTCTCGGAAATCACCGGAACCGACACGACCGTGTTGTGGGACGAAATATCGCTTAACGTGGTGAAAAATGACTGGGGTAACCGGTTGCAATTCAGTGGCTACAATATGTTCATACTCGATCTGGCTACCGCGACCTTTGATTCTGCTAAGTGGTTGGGTGATATGGAATATTTCGGATTTACGGTTAGTATAAGCAGCTGGCAGGGTGCCATCCTGTATCCGCGGGATATGGTTATTGAGTTCGCAGACACTTTTATTGACACATCGGTATTTGTGAATCCTCAACCGGTAAAATTCAAAGTTACCAATATCGATGATAACCAGCAGATCGACATTATCTTTAATGACAATGACGGGAATAATGAGTTAAGCGTTGGTGATGTAATTACGCCGCTGGTTTACCGTAATGGTATGCCTACCGCTACCTGGGATATCACCATCGATAGCTCGATTGCCTTTACTACTCCGCCCGCCGGTAGTCAAATTCGATTGTATGTGAGTAAACCGTTCTGTACCGAAGGTAGTATTGATCGGTACCGGGTCAGTTTTACACCGGCGACCGTAGATGAATCAAAATTGGAATCGGAAATGGGACGAATTGCCGTAGTTCCTAATCCATACGTGGCATCATCCGGTTTTGAGACACCTCCGCCACAGGTTTTTACCTATGGTAGAGGCGAACGCCGGGTTGATTTTATTCATCTGCCACCGAAATGCACGATCCGGATTTATACCATGGCCGGTGAACATGTGAAAACACTGGAACATTCCGGGCCGGTATACGATGGTACCGAATCCTGGAATTTATTAAGTAAGGATAATCACGAAATTGCGCCGGGGATTTACATTTATCACATTGAAACTCCGGGTGGAAAGGAAAAAATCGGAAGATTGGCGGTGATAAAATGAAGAAAGTCATAGCAATCCTATCGATCCTTGTTACAGGATTTGTTTCCGTCGTTCCTTTACAGGGCCAGGGTGCCACCAAGGTGGCGTCATCCATTGGCCAATTTCTGAAAATAGGGGTTGGTGCCCGTGCGGCGGGAATGGCGGAATCTTTTTCCGCCGTTGCCACGGACGTGACCGCGATTTATTGGAATCCGGCCGGGTTATCGCGCATAGACCGGAATCAATTGTTTTTCAGCCACATTAATTGGCTGGCCAGCATCAGTTACGATTTTTTCGCGATCGGAATACCGCTTGGGAATTTTGGCGCCCTGGGATTATTCGCAACTTCGGTCCAGGTGCCGGAAGACGAAGTCCGTACCGTACTGCAACCGGAAGGAACCGGTGAATTTTTCGAAGCCGGTGACCTGGCAATCGGTTTTTCCTATGCCCGTAATATTACGGACCGTTTTTCGGTAGGGTTTGTGGGAAAACTGGTTCAGGAAAAAATATGGTCAATGAGTTCCAATTCCATCGCGCTCGACATCGGTACCCTTTATCGCAGTCGCTGGCACGATTTAACAATTGGAATTGTTCTAAACAACTTCGGTACCAAAGCGAAACTCTCAGGACGTGCTAATTTGCTCTACGTTGATCCGGACCCGAGTATTGAGGGAAACATAGAAACCATTCGAGCCGAACTGGAAATGCAACGCTGGGAACTGCCGCTTAATCTGAAGACTTCCATTTCAATGAAAATAATTTCTTCGGAAGCCCTGGACCTGTTGGCCGCTGTTGACATGGTACACCCGAATGATAACCGGGAGTATTTTAATATCGGCAGTGAATTGAAAGTCATGGATGTACTCTATCTACGAGGCGGGTTTCGGGGATGGGGTATGGATGAGGCCGAAGGTGGATTGGCACTGGGAGGCGGTTTGCGAATGCAGGTCAGCGGTACCATGAGTCTCCAGGTCGATTATGCCCTGACCGATTTCGGACGGTTGAAGAATGTCCACCAATTTTCCTTTGGGATTGGTTTTTAATTTCAATAATCGAAATAATAACTTTTCCCCGATGCACCAAAGGCCGATAAAATCGGGATTAAAAGACGGAATAAAAACAGCATGAGCAAAGTATTTATTTCTTGCGATATGGAAGGTTGTTCGGGGATCGTAAATAACCAATTTTGTGACCCCAAGGGAAAATTTTATAAAGAGGCCCAGGCTTACATGACCGGTGATCTGAATGCGGCCATTAAGGGTCTGCAGGATGCCGGTGTCGATCAAATCCTGATTAATGATTCGCATTGGAACATGACGAATATTCGAATTCAGGATTTGCCGTCGGGGGTAGAGCTTATTTCCGGCGATCTTAAGCTGGATTCGATGGTGGAAGGTTTGGATGCTTCTTTTGACGCCGTGGCCTTTATTGGCTACCATCCCATGTGGGGCAACGAACGGGGGGTGATCGCCCATACCTATTCAGGTATTACCATGCGGGTAACAGTGAATGATAAACCGGTGGGGGAGACCGGGATTATGGGATTGGTGGCCGGTTATTATGATATCCCGGTCATCTTTGTGGCCGGAGATAGTATGTTAAAGGAAGAGGTGTGCCAACTGAATCCTGATATTCATTTCACGGTCACGAAAGAAGGGCGTACCCGCCTGGCAGCCAAATTATATCACCCGGATCGAGTCCACCACGATATAACCGAAACAATTGGTAAAGCCTGGGTGAATCGCAAAGCCATTAAACCCTTGGTTGTCGAAAAACCGGTTCGGATAACGGTGAAATTTAAAGAAACCCAAATTGCCGACATGTGTATGCGCATGCCCCAAGTTGAGCGGGTGGATAACCTCACGGTGGCCTATGAGCATCATGACTATTTAACCGTGTATCGGGCGTTTCTGGCATTGCAATCGATTGGTTCGGCCTCACGCGGTTAGATCGAAATGGATGGTGTATTAATCGGGCTAAACATGATGGCCACCGAAGATTAATGATTTTTCGTCCAATTACCGGTAGTCGACCGACTCTGTTCTTCCTCATCTTTTTTATAATGTTACCGGTGATTGTTCTCGCAGGAACTACCGGTAAATTGGTGGGAACGGTCACTAATGCCGAGACCGGGGATCCTTTGGTGGGGGTTAATATCATTTTGGAAGGCACATCCCTGGGAGCCGCTACAAATTCGAAGGGCAAATATTTAATATTGCGGGTTCCGCCCGGTGTTTACACGGTAAAAGCATCCATGATCGGCTATCAGGATGTCCGTATCGAGGGCGTTCGTGTACGAATTGATTTAACCACGCGATTGGACATAAAGTTGAATACCAGCGTAGTTGGTCTGGAAGAAGTTACCGTTACCGCTGAACGTTCACTGGTTCAACCGGATGTAACCTTTTCTCAGGCGAACATTAGTTCGGAAGAGATTAGCGCGTTACCGATCGAGGAATTCGAGGAGATCGTCGCGCTGCAGGCTGGGGTTGTGTTGGATGCCAGTGGTGCCATACATATCCGTGGTGGACGTTCCACTGAGATTGCTTACATGATTGATGGCATTACCGTTACCGATCCTTATTCCAACGGAATGGCAATTGAAATTGAGAATAATGCCATTCAGGAATTACAGTTAATTAGCGGAACCTTTAATGCGGAATACGGTGCGGCCATGTCCGGTGTGGTGAACATCGTAACCAAGGAAGGCAGTATCGATCGATATAAGGGTAATGTACAATTCAACTTGGGTGATTATGTCAGCAGTGATACGGCGATATTTCCATACATTAACCGATTCAATCCGGCCAGTATTAAGGATCTCCAGGGAAGTTTGGGAGGACCACTGCCGCTTGGTTTTGGTTCTTTCTTTGTCTCCGGGCGTTATTATTATGATGACGGTTATCTATACGGGCAACGGCGTTACAGCCCCGATTCTTTTGTTTGGAGAGACACCATGCGCGCGTTTGTGCAGGTGCGGGAAGGCGACAATGCCGTCGTTCCCATGAATTGGGTTGAACAATTTACCGGTCAGGGCAAGTTCACGTTTCGGCTTACCGACCGGTCCAAAATATCGGTCAATTTGACCGGCAGTAAGACCCGATTTCAAAATTATGCCCATAAATTTAAGTACAACCCGGATGGTGACTATCAAAGATTCCGAAGTAATTACAGTCTGATCGGCAAACTGGAACAATCTCTGAGTCCGAACACCTATTTTATTCTTCGGACTTCACTTTATTCCAATACTTCCCGGTACTACCGCTATAAAGATCCGCTGGATCCCCGCTATAACGTGGACCCGATTGTGTTTTCCATTTCAACGGGGTACAATTTTAATGCCGGTGGCATTCGCATGGGACATTTTGATCGTGAAACCCGTGTTATTACCACCAAGTTTGACCTGGTCAGTCAATTAACTTCTTTGCATCAGGTTAAGTTGGGGGCCGAATGGAGAAAAAGCAGGCTTTTTAGAGAGGATTTCACCGTTCTATATAATGAAAACACGGCGTACCAACCGCAAATACCCACTCCGGAGTCACCGTATTTTAACAGTTTTACGCGAACACCTTCGGAATTGTCGGGTTATGTCCAGGACAAGATCGAATACGATGATTTGATAATGAATATCGGTGTGCGCTACGATTATTTTGAACCGGATTGGCGGACGTTAAGTGATCCTTCCGATCCCAATTACCGCCAACCAATCAAGCCGATCAACCAATATTTCGACGAGGACGGAGATGGCGCTATATCCGAAATGGAAGCTCGTCCCGATAATCAAAAGACGGATGCCGACCGGTACGCATATTGGTATAAGAAGGCTTCGCCAAAACATCAGTTAAGCCCTCGTCTTGCTTTGGCGTTTCCCATTACCGATCGCGGGAGCATGCACATTTCCTATGGACATTTTTTCCAGATTCCGGCCAACATTTATCTTTATACAAATCCGGATTTTGAAGTTACTCCGGGTTTGAGTACGACTATGGGAAATGCCGATATGGAACCGGAACGGACGACCCAATATGAACTTGGATTCCAACAACAGATTGGGGTGGGCATGGTTATCGACGTCACCGGGTTTTATAAGGATATCCGCAACCTGGTGGGGACGAAAATCGTGGATACGTTTATCGCCGGCGACCGGTATGCGCTTTATATTAACCGCGATTATGGCAATGTCCGGGGGATCACCTTTTCATTTAATAAACAGCCCGTGGGATTGTTCTCGGGAATGATCAGTTACACTTATTCAATTGCCGAAGGAAATGCATCCGATCCGGCAGCCGCTTATTATGATGAGTTAAGCGGCGTGGAACCGGAGAAACAGTTGGTAGCCCTAGATTGGGACCAGCGGCACACTCTCAACGGAACCATTACCTTTCATCCCCGGAAACAAATGGGGATAAGTTTGGTGGGGCAATACGGCAGTGGATTACCCTACACGCCCTCCCTGGCCGGTACGCGAATTGCTTATGAAAACAGCGGGCGCAAACCGGTTCAATACAGCTCAGATGTCCGCAGTTATTTCAACTTCCGACTTTTGGGGCTTAGTATGACCCTCCATTTTAATATTTACAATTTGCTGGATCGGCGCAATGAAGTATTGGTTTACAATGATACCGGGCGGGCAACTTATTCCCTGATCCAAACATATGTCCCCCAGCAGCAAAAATTCAATACCTTGGATGAGTACCTGGTCAGACCGGATTATTATTCCGCTCCCCGGCAAGTAAAATTTGGATTGACGGTAAACTTCTGATGTTGTCGGCTCGTGTTACCATCGTCGTCCTGCTTAGTGCCGTATTGTGTTCGGGGCAGCAATATAAACGTGACATTCCCGGTCCAAAGGGTCCGGTTAAAAAGATCCAGGGCCGACAGGACCGCAAATTCAGTGTCCACAACGGAAATAAAATTCTGACCCGGTTTTACAATTATGGCGGAATCGGGGACTGGACCATCAGTGGTCGTTATGATTCGGGAATTTATCCCCAGGGGTCGGGTCGCGCCTATATTGCCGAATTTACCCCGGTAGTGGCGGCAAGCGTGATGGATGCTAATGGTAACCGAATTCACATCGTCTCTGACGGGATGGTCTCCAACAATGGAAAGGATATGTCTCCCCTGGGATATCAATGGGGTTTTGAGCCGTTGCCGGGATATTCCAACCCGAATCAGGAAAATATCGCTATGAGCGATGATCCGGAATCCTGGCCGGAGTCCTGGCCGGATAAGCCGAGTGACTGGAATGGCATCTGGAACGGGCAGTACGGGAAATATCCCCGTGCCGATCAGGAATCGTTTTTTGTCATGGATGATTATTACAACGATGAGTTTCCTTTTTACCCGGATACAACAGATTCATCGCGGCGTGGGTTGGGTGTTAAGGTGGAAGTCAGGGGATACCAATGGGCGCATGTCGCCGCCGAGGATATCATCATCTGGACCTATTGGATTACCAATATGGGGACAGATACATTGGATTCCGTTATTTTTGGTATGTACGGCGATGCCGATATCGGGGACGACGGTGACCAGGGAGACGATGATTCCTGGTTCGACAAGGAAAATGATATTGTTTACCAGTGGGACCATGATAATTGGAGTAACGCCAAGGGCGGCTTTAAGCCGGCATATTTCGGATGGAAATTTTTAGAGTCCCCCGGAAATCCTTATGATGGAATAGACAACGATGACGATGGAATAGTGGACGAAAGTCAATTTGACGGCATCGATAACGATGGAGACTGGAACCCGGAAACAGACGATATCGGCAGCGATGGTTTGGGTCCCAACCACCCGGGGTACCCGGGACCTGACGATGACGGAACGGAAGGTAATGGCCAACCCGATCTTGGGGAACCCAATTTTGAATATACCGACAACGATGAATCGGATCAGATCGGTTTGACCAGTTTTTTTGCCGCGACCTGGCCCAATATTACCGCTTCGGATGATGAAAAATTATGGGATCAACTGCAACCCGGGTTCTTCGATGTCCCGGAACAGACGGTTGATATTACTTTTTTGTATGGTTCGGGGTTTTTCTCGCTGGCGCCCGGAGAACGCCGAAAGTTCGCGGTGGCGATGCTATTCGGCGAGGACCAGGACGATATCCTGCGCAATGCCGTTACCATGCAGGCGATTTACGACGCCGATTATAATTTTGCCAAGCCACCGGAAAAGCCTCAATTAACGGCTGTCCCCGGAGACGGCCGGGTCACGTTATATTGGGATCGCAACGCCGAACTTTCGCGCGATCCGATTTACGGGTATGATTTCGAAGGCTATCGCATATACCGTAGTACCGACCCCGCTTTGATGGAACCGAGGATTATTACCGATGCCTACGGCAATCTGACCTTCCGGAAACCGATTGCCCAATTTGACTTGAAAGATGGTTTATCGGGACTCCATCCCGTGCCCTACAATGGTGTCCAATTTGATATGGGAAACGATTCCGGCTTGCTTTATTACTGGGTTGACTCAACCGTACAAAATGGTCAAACCTACTATTATGCGATAACATCGTACGATAAAGGTTATTATGATGATTTCTTTGAACGGGGATTGAGTGAGTATGAGAACCTGCAACCGTTGGTTCCCTCCGAATGTCCCATTATTATCAAGCAAAGTCCCAGTGGAGAAGTGGAATTTTTGGATGTGAACGTGGTTGAAGTCACCCCCGATGCTCCGGTAGCGGGGTATGTCCCCGCCAATACGCCGGAGAATGGTTTAAAATTTGTTACCCATGATTCGGGGGCTGCCACAGGTAATATTATTGTCAATGTTATGGACCCCGACAAAATCATCGACGGGCGGGAATATACGGTCGAGTTTTCGCGCCAAAATTCCGGAAGTTATTATTCCGTTCGGGACCAATACGTTTTCAGGGATACGGTGACAATAGTAACCGGCTGGGCCGGCCTGGGAAGAAAAAATATTGCTCCTGGTTCCGTTGTTGTGACTTCTTACGACGGGCAAGACACTTTGGTCGAAGGCCGTGATTATGAAATCCAATATGAACCGGGATTGATTAATTCGTTGAATGGAAATTTGATTGACGGACATGCCTATCTGGTTGACTACCAGTATTATCCTTTATACCGGAGTGATTATGTTAACGGGGAACCTTTAAATCCTTTCGTGGATGGCATGCAAATCCTGGTCTATGAGGATCCCCTGGCCCTGTTGGCAGATTCCAGCGGGTGGATTGCCGGTGATTGTGATTATATCCCCACTGTTATCGTGTCGGATTTCGGTGGTACGCTTTATCCTGCCGATTATGAAATACGGTGGCAGGGAACGGTTGGTGATTCCGTTTCCGTCGACGAGTATTCCGGTGTAATCGCACCGTTTGTCGTTTGGAATATTACCGAAAACAAACCGGTACGATTCGTGATAATTGAGTCAATTCCCAATGGTCTATGGGACCCGGAAGAATCCATTATTCTTTTGCAGGGCGAAACCGGAATGAATACCAGTTACCAGGTTAATTTTTTCCTGGATACCTTAAAAATCGACACGGTATTCATTAACGATACGACTTTCGTTCTTGACACAACAATTGTCCCGATCGAGGAGGTGGAGGCCGGGGATATTATCGGGATCTATACTTCCAAACCCTTCGGTAACGATGTTTACAGTTTCCGGACACGAAGTTCGCGGGTGGATCAAAAGCGGGCAAAGGACGAACTTGACCGGATTGCGGTGGTGCCCAATCCCTACGTGGTAGCCGCTTCCTGGGAACCGCGACATCTCTATGTTTCCGGGCGCGGAAAAAGGAAAATCGATTTTATTCATTTGCCAAGGGAATGTACGATCAAGATTTATACGCTCGCCGGGTTCCTGGTGGACACGATTGTCCATCAAAGTGATCTGGAAGATGGCTCCGAGTCGTGGGATTTATTATCGAAAGACGGTCTTGAAATCGCCTATGGAATTTATATTTACCATGTGGATGCACCGGGGGTTGGTGAAAAAGTAGGCAAATTTGCGGTGATTAAATGATCAACCGAAGACTTAACCCCCTCGTATTGTATTTATTGCTGAGTGTGATTATTCTCCCCAAGATATCAACGGCACAACTTATACGGCATGTAAGCAAAGTGGGGACTACGGCGGCAAGTTTTCTGGAAGTCGGAGTGGGAGCCAGAGCTTTGGCAATGGGAGAGGCGTTTGTGGCCGTTGCCAATGACGTTACGGCTTTGTACTGGAATCCGGCCGGCATTGCCGCGTTTAAAGGGCGGCCGGCAGCCCAATTCTTTCATTCCCCCTGGCTGGCGGATATTACCTTCGATTACGCCGCGGCCCTGGTTCCGTTGGGTGTTAACGGGACTTTCGGGGTGTCGATTACCGGCGTTACCATGAACGATATGGATGTTCGCACGATTGTTTACCCGGAAGGCACGGGAGAAAAATTCGGTGCCAATAATTTGACCCTGGGTGCCAGCTACGGAAGGCGTCTCACCGACCGATTTTCCTTTGGTTTCAATGTTAAACATGTTCAGGAACAAATCTGGCATATGTCGGCATCAACAATGGCTGTGGATATTGGAGTCCTGTTTATTACCAAGAAAAGGGGGATACGAATTGGTATGAGCGTATCCAACTTTGGTAAGAAAATGCGGCTGGAGGGGCGTGACACCAAGATCAATGTGGATATTGACGAAGAAAAAGCCGGGAATAATGACCGGATAGATGCTCATCTTGACACCTGGCGCTGGCCGTTACCGTTGTTGTTTCGTTTTGGTTTAAGTTCAAATATTATCGATACCAAGTACCAGCGATTAACGGTAGCTGCCGATGCTGTTCATCCCAACAATAACCTCGAGTATATTAATATCGGTCTTGAATATGTAATGAACGACATGATCGCCTTACGGATGGGACGCTCCGCGCTGTTATTGGATGATGCGGAACAGGGTTTTTCGTATGGCGCCGGATTAAAATATGAGATAATGCGAAATGTAAAACTTAATTTGGATTACGTGATCCGCTCACTTGGTGTTTTTGATTATATTTCCGGTTACTCGATCAGCCTGACATTTTAATACGCTATCGCTCCGATTGTCGGAGTGATACCTGGTTATTTATTGTTTACTAACAATTCTCATTTCAAAAAGCATAGAAGAGATTCACAAATTTATCTTAAATAGAGCTGGATTGAATTGAGACAAGTAAAATTGTTCAAAAATATTATCTCGAACAACAATCAGGACTGCTTGTCCTTTTTCCCGCCGGGGCGGGAGACCAAAAGAAGCAGTCGCTGTGCCCCGATCGAATCGGGGCAAGGCGACAAGGTAGATCAGGTTAAACCATTTTTATGAGAATAATTAGGTATATTTCCTGTATCACTTTGTTAATCAATACTATACAAGTGAATATCTAGATGAGAAATGATAGTTATTTATAAATAAAGTAATTTGTCCGGCGTTTCGCAAATTCGACTGCCTCTTCCTGAAACGTTCGCGCCAGTTCTTCCGTGGACGCGCCTTTTACCAGGGTATTATACAGGGTATCGCTTCCCCATAAGCGGTTGAGGGCTGAAGGGGTAAAACGAATTTTGTCGGGATACAATGTTCGAATCACTTCCAGAATCCGAACTCCCGTCATAACGCTTTCGTACTTGTCACGGTCCGTAATTATGATTTCGACTCCGGAGCAGGTTTCGTTTTCGTATTTGGGTTGCGGGGCCTTGCCGGGTATTTCCACCGGGACAAAAGTAACAGGCTTGAAAACAACTCCCGGCAACCGGAGGTTATTTAAAGATTGGGACAACCTCTTACCGTCGATCCAGGGCGCCCCGATCCATCGAAAAGGACGTTTCGTTCCGCGCCCTTCGCTGATGTTGGTCCCTTCGATGAGACACATTCCCGGATAAATCAGGGCGGTTTCCAAATCGGGGATGTTGGGAGAAGGCCTTACCCAGGGCAGATTTGTTTCGTCGTACCACAAATTACGGGTCCAGTTTTCCATGGGGATGACAACTAATTCCGGCGCGGGATCGATCCACTTTTCACCGACCGCCATGCGCGCCAGTTCGCCGATGGTCATGCCGTAGCGGACCGGGATGGGATAGTAACCGACGAAGGAACGATAATCCGATCGCAACAGCGGTCCCTCAACATATTTTCCCGTAATGGGGTTGGGTCGATCCAGGACCATTACCGGGATTCCGGCCTCCGCCGCCGCTTCCATGACCAGTCCCAACGTACTGATGTAAGTGTAAAACCGGGCACCGATGTCCTGGATATCGTAAATGACCATGTCTAAGCCGGCCAGGGACTCCAACG
This sequence comes from FCB group bacterium, assembly GCA_013152315.1. Classification (GTDB taxonomy): domain Bacteria; phylum Fidelibacterota; class Marinisomatia; order Marinisomatales; family JAADGP01; genus JAADGP01. The sequence goes on along the minus strand of JAADGP010000079.1, from coordinate 5,026 downwards.
GGGGTTTGCGGGTGTTGCCGTAAAGACTGAATATTTCCGGGAAATCTTTTTTACGTTCGGAATAACTGACTTTTTCTCCGGCGGCGGCTTCACCGAACAAACCGTGTTCGGGAGTAAAAATTATTTTCAGTTTAACATTATCCCGATCCATCAAATGTTGGTAGTTGGGTATTCCCTGTCGGTCAATTCCCGATTGATTGGTAACCAATCCGATGGTCTTGCCCCTGATTTTCTCCGACTGTTTGGTCAGCAGAATTTCCAGGCCGGTCAACACTTCCGCTTTTTCGACCGGGGGAGCGATTTCTTTTTTGTGTTGTTCCGACTGCAATTGATGAATGGAGGGATGTTGGGCGTAGGCCGGAAAGGCAATCAAAAGCATGAGGATGGTCAGGACTGAGAAACGATCGCTCATTTTACGAGCGTGAATTTTTTCACGCTAAGCCGCCGGTCTACGGTCAGGGCGGCCAGGTAGACACCGGAGGGCGCCAGGCGGCCGTTGAGCATTTTTCCGTCCCAGGTCCAGGTTGTCGTGTGGGCGGGAATTGGGGTGGAAACGATCGTCTGCCCGTAGATATTGGAAATCGTCAATCGCGGAATGGAAGCGGGCCGGTCCGGTAATTTTATTAATATCGTAACCATTCCATTGGAAGGATTGGGATAAATGGTGGTAATGCTGAATTTTGTGGGAGCGATCGGTTTGGCGTCATCGCTAACGGAATTGACCTGCTCAAAGAAGGACAAGATGTCCGCCATAACGATATTACGATTATTGGCCGGGTAGATGGTTTCGAATCCAACCGCCAAGTACACTACGGCGCCGTTGGTCGCGCCATTGCCGAACGATCCGTAATAGGACACACCGGCTCCGCCGTTGTTGTCGTAGTTAACGTTTTGGTATTTTGCGCAGATATCGGCGCCCGCGACGGGCTTGATGCCGTCGGGCCAGTCGACATCGTAAGTACCGTGGGTTCCGTCGTCAAAAGAGACCGGGCCCAGCCCGTCGAAAATGCTCTCCGCGACACCATAAACGGTGTAAGTTCCCCGTTGTCCTCCGGCGGCATCGGAAATGTATTGCGCTTTCAGATATTCACGATAAAAATCCCGGTCGGCTTCCGATCCTTTGGCCACCAAATCGTAGCCGATTTCGGAACCGGAAACCAGCAAGTTGCCGCCGTTTTCGAGAAACTCCGCCACGGCGGATTGTTCGGAGGGCGTAAAGGAGTTGGTGGCGGTGCCTTCTTCGCCCAATATCCAGTCCACAATCCGGTAATCCCGCAGGGAGACCGTGCCGGACATTATTGCTTCGTTACTGGCGGCATCGAAGGAATATCCCCGGTTGTGAATCGCCGGCCCGTGTCGGCGAATAAAATCGAAGGTGTTCGTAGTACCGCTTTCCCGATCAAATCCGTTAACGATTAAAACCCGGGGAGTCCCACGGGTGGGAACAACTCCCAACATTTCGGTTAAGGGACTCTCGCCGGATTCGTTGGCGGCTCTTAAACGCAGGTAATATTCTTCTCCGGCAGTCAGTCCGTCGATAATAATCGGTGTTTGGGTAAAAATGCCCAGCGTATCGATTGTTTGGTTATCGGGGTACCCGCGGAAGACAATGAATCTGTCGGCGGTTTGGGCGCCGGTAAAATGAATCATGACGGTTCCGTCGCCGACGTTCCGAATGGAGAGGTTTCCGGGCATCGTCGGCGCCGCCGCGGCGCCGAATGAATTGGCCAGCGCGTCCCAAAGCTCCGTATTGTTTCCGTCGTAGCCAAGGGCCCACATTCCGACGCCCTGGAGGTCTTTTTGAATGGCAAAACCGTATTTCAAAGCGAGGGACAAACTGTCGTCATACCAACCCTGGAACCATCCGGGATTTTGGTAACGATACCAGGGCGTTTGTGAATTGGAATCCCATAATTTCCCGTACGATAACGCCAGCGGCTCGGCGGTGGAATACAACAGGGCCTTGCCTGAACCGGTGGTGCTTGCTCCGGCTTGTCCGCCGGTAGCGGGCCACTCAAACCCGTAATAGGGACAACCCAATATCAGCTTGTCGGCCTGTCCGCCGGTTTTGGTCAGATAATCGTTAACGGTCCGGGTGACGTTGTACGTTCCACCGGTGAGGGGCGCGACGGCGCCGGTGGTGGGACTGTTTCTCCAATGGTAATCGTAACCCATGATGAATAAACCGTCGCTGACCGTGGCCAGGGCCTTGTAATCCCAGGCGTCGTTCCAATCCACGGCCGGCATGGCCAGGGTTACCTGGGAACCGGGAATAGCGGCGTGGAGTGTGTCGGTGAGGTCGGTAATGAACCGAACCATGTTTTGTTTTTGAGAAGCGGGAAAGACTTCAAAATCGATATTTACGCCGTCCGCGTTCCCGGCCCGGACCTGGGTCACGATATTATTGATCAGGTTTTGACGGTACGTGGAGTTGCTGAGGAGGGTAGTCAGGTTATCACGGCTGAACATGGTGACGCACAGGACAACAGCGACGCCGTTACTGTGGGCCATGTTAATCAAGCCGGTGGGGGGCCAGCCGTGGAGATCGGAGAAACCGCCGGTGGGCGTGGCTTCGGCGCTGAAATAGGCGATCGTGGTCAGCAGGTTGTAGTTGTAGTTTTGCCAGGCCGTCCCCATCCAATAGGGATGATAGCCGAAAACCGTGCGCGAAGGCGCCCGGGCGCGCGTTTGTTTGGGAATGATCGGTTCGGTAACCGACGATGTTTTTAAGGCCGGATAATGTTTGTTGTAATATTGCAATTGCAATTGATGAATGCCGGGGTGTTCCTGCGCGGCAACTCGATTCCCAAGCAGTAAATAGCCGATGATAAAAACACGGAACCAATGTTTTCGAAGTTGTCGCGTAAATATTGTCAGGTCAAATATCACAGTTTTGAAACAATTCCTCGATGGTTTCCCGCCGCCGGATTAATCGGGGACCGGAATCATCCAATAAGACTTCCGCCGGTCGCGGACGGGCATTGAATTGATGGGCCATGGAAAAACCGTAAGCGCCGACATCCATGACCGCCAGGAGGTCGTTTTCCGTTGTTTCCGGGAAAGGCCGGTCCACGGCTAAGCGATCGGTGTTCTCACAGATCCGACCGGTTATGTCTACGGTTTGAACGTTGGGAGCGTTCGGCTCACCAACTTTGTAAATGCGGTGGTACGCGTTGTATAGGGCGGGTCTCATGAATGTTTCCATACCGGCATCGACGCCGATGAATTTCCGGTAGCTGTTTTTAGTGCCGGTTACGCGCGTAAGCAAAAGCGCGGCATCGCCGACCAGGTATTTCCCCGGTTCAACCCACAACGCCGGCGTGTGCTTATCGTCCGGGGAGTAAAACGAATAGAATATCCGGCCGAGATTTTTAAACAATTTATCAATATCCAGTGACGTTTCCTCGTCTTTATACGGAATGCCGAAGCCGCCGCCCATGGAGATATAATTGAAATGAAGGTTCAATTCGGCTTCGATATTTTGGGCTGTTTCGAGAATGGCTGTCAGCAGTGATCCGAAATAATCAATATCCAATACTCCTGAACCGGCCATGCACTGGAGTCCGAATTGCCTGACACCGTGGTCCCTGGCCAGGGAATAGGCCTGTAATATGGTTTCTTTCGGAATACCGAACTTGGCTTTTTCACCGGCGGTGGTTATTTGTGAAAACGCGCCCTTACCGAAACCGGGGTTTAATCGAAATGAAATTTCGCCCGGAAGGCCGATGGCCGCCAGGCGCCGGAAAGAAGTGATATCGTCCAGGTTGATGTGACAACCGGCATCGACGGCGGCTTTTAAATCTCCGGGGGATTCGTAATTCCCCGTGTAAATGCAGTCCCGTACTTCGTACCCGGCGCGCCGGACGACCGCCAATTCCCCGGGACTGGAGCAATCACCGGCCAGGGTCGGCAAATGAGCGCGCATGAATTGCAGTAAAAGGGGATTGCTGTTGGCCTTCACGGCGTAACAAATACGATAGCGACGGAAGTTATTGCGTAAGGCTCCGTCGAGACGATCCAGGTTTTCCTTCAATCGATTCCCGGAATAAACATAGAGCGGCGTCCCGAATTCATCCGCCAGGCGGGATAAACCCGGTTTATCTTTTACAATATTTAATAAGGGATGACGGTTCATTTTTATCCGATGTTATCTTGAGGAATTTACAGTTAAATGTAAATAAAAATAACGGATGAAGAATTGTCAGTCGGATTCAAGCAAATTTAATAGGACTTGGTGCTCCTAATATCAAATTATTATATTAGCTTAACTCAATCCCGAAAGATATGAGGAAAAGAGGTGCTATGAGTAAATGTCAATGTAACCCGGATGTCTTTCAAATCAAAACCAAAGCCGAAGATTTTTTCCACTCGTTACCGGAAGGTCATGTAATATATACCTTAATGACGGAACATTTTAAGATCAGGGAATTCATCGACGAGTTGGAACAAATAATAACCAAATTGATGCCTTTGGAATCGATCAACGATCATCGGGAATTATTGACCAGGTTGGAATTTTTGGCACGACACATTTCCAGTACGCGTCGCCACTATATCCGTGAAGAAATCACTTTGATCCAGCGTCTTGAGATTCTTGGTATTCGGGATCCGGCCATTGAAATCCGCCAGCAACACGATGTTATGAGTGTTGAAAAACAGAGAATGTCGAACCTGATTCATCAATTCTACGTTACCCCCTTTACCGATTTTAAAGATTCCCTGCGAGACGTTTCATTGCAATTAATTACCGACCTGCGAAACCATATCGATATCGAAGATACCGTTTTATATCCCCAGTTGATCGAAAATATAAAGAGTGAAGAGGAGTGGGCCGAAATCAAAGCCGAATGCGACCGGATCGGTTATAATTGCTTCACGCCGTTTAAAAACTGATCTGACCCGGATTATGCGTTAACAACGAATCAAGCGAATTAAACGAAAAGAATATCAGGAGTTGGGCAAATTATTGAAGTAATCTTTTCTTACTGGAAATACCTGATTCAAATTCTTATTATTTCGTTCGTTT
>JAADGP010000055.1 GCA_013152315.1 FCB group bacterium | reverse complement strand
TTCGGGGTTGGAATCAATAAATTTCCAGCGCACGGTTTTTCAGTTCCAATCGGTTTTGCTCACACCGGGAAAATAAGAAAGAATTACGTGCAGTTGGGAGACTTTTGGAAATATGATTTAAGCCGCGGATTTACGCGGATCAGGAAATACTAAAATACAGGCTGTGATGCTTGAAACATGATCCCGACAACTATGGAACTTGTCCCGCTACTGCGGGATGGTTGTTGTAAATATGGCTTTCCCGCTGCAGGGTCAGGAGACCCTGCAGGATCAGTAGCGACTGTGGGGGAAACGTGATTCGTGAAAAGCCTTTTAGGGAGGGAGAATTCTACGGTTGCCGACCGAATTCGAAGGCTAAAAAATGTTTGTTGGCCGGAGGGTAAATTCTTCGACCGAAAAATTTGGGTTTAATTATTCCTTTGTATAGGGTGTGAACAAGTGCTCAAAATCCTTGAGTGTTTCTTCGATGGTCAGGGGCATCATCTGGGCGAAGGTATCCAGGATGACCACCGCGTTCAGACTGGCATCCTTGCTGGTTGCCTGTTGCAGGCGTTTGCAGATATTAACATTAATACGGGCAATATTTTGGTAGATGGACACCAGGTGTTCCATTTCCCAGTCGGGTTGCAGACCTTTTTTGGCGCGGAAATATTGGGCCAGGAGATAGGTTGAAGCGACACGGAATACGGTTTCTTCGATGGAGGCAAACGGCAGGTGAAACCGTACCATAGGGCGCAGCTTATCCAGACTGCCGCACCCGCTGGTGACCATAATGATCCCCAGGAGAGAACTGAGAGCCTGCTGAATCGGAATCTGTTGCCGGGCGTAGGTCCGTTCCCTGATTTCCACGAGCACATCGACCACATCGTAGGATAAGGTGTCCTTGAAAGCTTCCACCACATCCACCAGGTTGACAGCCACCGGGCAATACACGGCATCGGTATTGTGAAGGGAACAATTATCGCAGGCCATATAATCCAGACGGGTCCACTGGGGATTGCTACGGGGTGACTGAGGAATGTAAGTCAACGATAGCGGATCAAGTTTAACGTTAAAAGTGATCATTTGGGAATCTTTGATAAAGCGATAACGAAAATACAGGGAATTAATTTTTTCCATCCGGATTATCTCAGATTCTATTACAATAACCTCACTCCGTTATTATAGCCCACGATTAGAGTTATCGGGCTTGGGAAATATACCGCTTGGAGCTTATTAATGCAATTTATCCTCATTACCCAATGACTCAGATCACAAGGGATCGTATTTTGAAAATCAATACTTCCTCAGCTTCCACCGTTCCGTTCCCGGTCTCTACGCACAATTTGGGTTTTTTACCCGGTAAATTATTCGGAAATTCACCGGGATCAGATTATGGGATTGTAAACATTATTAACACCAGTATCGGGGAAACCGTGCGTGAGGAATGTAGAAGACAACAAAAATAACAACCGGTTCACAATTCCATTCCGGGATTTGCGATTTTTACGGATCGCGACGGCCGGGGTCTTTATTTTCCTGTCATTGCCGCTGGTTCTGTCGGCCCAGGAGAACGATCATTGGGTCGCGGCCATGTTTTCCAACCAGGCGCAGATCAACACTAAATTATTGCCGGAATTCAACGATGCTTACGGAGTGGCGTTCCGCGATCTGACCAACGACGGTTGGGCTGATTTGTACATCGTCCGCTTTCGTAATCTGAACCGGTTGTTCATCAATCGGGGTGGCGTGACTCCTTTTAAGGACCGCACGATCCAATCCGGTTTGGGCGGAAATTTGGCCCCCAGTGGGTTACGGAACCTTGAATTGGGGGCATCGGTCATCGATTACGATAACAACGGTATTCCCGATGTACTGGTCACCGGCTGGGGAGTCACAACTCATCTGTTTCAACAAACCGAACGGTTACGGTTTGTGAACGTCACCGAAAAAGCGGGGATTCGTTTGCCCATGAGCGGCAACGCCGGTGTCTGGGCCGACGTGGACCGGGACGGGGATTTGGACCTGTTCATTACCGACGAACACAGCGCCAACCGACTCTATATCCAGGTTGCCCCGGGGAAATTCGAAAACCGCGCCACGGATTGGGGTGTGGCGGATACGACCATCAGCCAGGGAGCGGCTTTCGGTGATATGGACGGGGATTTTTATCCGGATTTGTATGTCTGCAACTGGTTGGCACCGGACTACTTTTACAAAAATATCGACGGTAACCATTTCGAAAGGATGTCTCTCCCGATCAAACATTTGACAGATCCGTTAAACAGCAACGGGGTCAATTTCGGAGATATCGATAATGACGGCGACCCGGATTTGCTGGTGACCGACCGTCAGGGACAATCGGCGTTATACCGCAATGAAGTTGATCCCGATGGACGGAAATGGAAATTCATCAACGTAACCCATGAGATTGGGTTGATTAATCCCTATCCCGCTTATTCCGGCCTGTTGGCCGATTTTAACAACGACGGGTGGTTAGATGTATTTTTTACCAATATCGGTCCGAACGCGTTGTATCTGAACCGCGGCCAGGGGCATTTCAAAAAAGTTTACCAGGACACCCCGTCCTTTACGTCCCAATTGCAATATTACAGTACGGGGGCCGCCGTAGCCGATGTGGACCACGACGGCGACCTGGACCTGTTTATCGCCAACAAGGATACGAACTGTGTCTTGGCGATCAATCCTCTCAACCGGCCCAACAGCATTCGCATTCGCCTGGAAGGCGTACGCAGTAACCGGGAAGCGATCGGAGCCAAGGTATGGCTGTTTGCCCGTGAATCGGCGCAACAGGCCTCCGGTTTGGTCGGTTACCGGGAAGTGTCCAGCAGCGGGGGATATTTTTCAGCCAACGAAGCAGTCGTGCATTTCGGCGTTGACCCGGGAAGAACCTACCTGGCCCGCATTCAGTTTCCATCGGGCCGCACCGTGCTCCGCGATCATCTTCGATCCGGACAGGTGTTGACCGTTTCCGAAATGGAGGGGGTTGCCAAAACCCTGGTGCGGGCGCAACAATATGCCGTCCGTTTGGTACGGAAACCGGTTTTTTGGGTGAATCTGTTGCTTTCCTTGGTCCTGGCCGGATTGGTGGGCGGGTTTATTTCTCTGGCTATTTATCGTTACCAGTGGACAAAGCGGCAAACCGCCGGGTTTTTAACCGGCAGCCTGGTTTTGCTTTATCTGTTGTTCGGATTGCTTTCGGGCAAACCCGTTCGCAGTATTCTGCTGGTGCAATTGAGCTTTATGGGAGCCGTTATCCTGGTCGTGGCCGGATTCATGGAACGGATCAGGCAACTGAAAACACGACGGTACAGCTACCGGAACAGCCTGCAGCAGTTTTCGGAACGACTAATCCTGATCCGGGATAACGACGAATTGGCGGAACAGTTGGTAACCACGACATTGCAAACAATGGATCTCCGGTTTTGCGTTTTGGCCGAGATCGCCGGAAATCGATTTACGGTAAAATCGAGCGCGGGCAAACGGGAAAAAGAAATAGCGCCGTTCGAAATTTCGGAAGAGCAAAAACGGGCGTTAAGGCGCCTTCCCGGCCTGGATCGAAACAAAGTGAAGGAACAGTTCCCCGCTTTGTATGCCGCCGGTGTCCATTACCTGATCCCGATTAAACGCCAGGAGGAATTGCTGGCCTTGCTGATGTTGGGAGAACCGGCGCAACGGTCGCTGCCGAAAGAGGATATCGGTTTATTGATAATCCTGGCGAACCAGGCCGCTCTGACTATTGAAAATAATCGTTTTATCGAGGAGACGAGACAGCTTACCCGGAAAGTCACGGAATCGGAGACGCGTGAAAAATACATTCGTGAGTTAGAAAAAAAGAATGCCACCCTGGAAAAGTTGTACGCGGAACTGAAAGAAACCCAGGCCCAGTTGGTGCAGAGTGAAAAATTGTCAAGCCTGGGGCAATTGGTGGCCGGAATAGCTCACGAATTAAACAATCCCATCGGTTACATCTATGCCAATATGCAGGAACTCCGGAAATACATCACCCTTTTAAGCCGGCCGCCGGAAAAGGAAGCGGAGGATGAAGAGCAAGCGGCCGACCTGGAATTTGTGCGCCGTGATATCCATACCCTGTTAGACGAATCGCTGGAAGGCAGCAAGCGGGTAAAGGAAATCGTGACCGCGTTGAGGAATTTCTCCCGCTTAGACGAGGCGGAATTCAAACGGGCCGATATTCACGAAGGGCTGGAATCAACTTTAATGTTGCTTAACAATGAATTCGGGGACCGGATCCAGGTTCGGAAGGATTACGATACGATTCCCCCGATTGATTGCCTGCCCGGACATTTGAACCAGGTGTTCATGAATTTGCTTTTGAACGCCGCCCAGGCGATCCCGGGCGAAGGGACAATTTGGATTACTACGCGCAAAATCAATAACCGGGTCCGGATCGTCATCCGGGACAGTGGCCCCGGTATTCCACAGACGGTCCGCGAAAAAATATTCGATCCTTTTTTCACGACCAAACCGGTGGGAATGGGAACGGGCCTGGGATTGAGCATCAGTTACGGCATCATCCGAAAACACGGCGGAACCATCGAAGTGCAAAGTGAGGAAGGGGAGGGAACAACGTTTACGATCACGCTGCCGATGCAGCAGGACCAAAAGGAAAAAGCAAGTGGGGAAAAGGATTAGACCGTCGGAGAACGAACGGTATGGATGAGCGATCAAAACCGAAAATCCTGATTGTGGATGATGAGCAACATGTGCTGAACTCTTTATTTCGGACGTTGCGCCGCGATTTTGAAATATTTTTGGCCCTGAACGGCAGGGCGGGACTGGAAATCCTGCGGGAACAGGCAGTGGCGGCGATTCTGGCCGATCAGCGGATGCCGGAAATGAGCGGCGTGGAATTTTTTCGCGCGGCGCGCGGCGCGGGAGCTTCAGCCGGACGCGGTACGGGTGCTCATCACCGGCTACGCGGATATCGAAGTGGCCGTCAGGGCCATTAACGAGGGGCAGGTGTTCCATTACCTTAACAAGCCCTGGGAACCGGAGGATCTGGTCATCATTATGAAGCGCGCCGTGGAGCACTATCGCCTGGTTCAGGAAAACCGGCGGCTGTTGCGGGAATTGGAAGTGGCGAACCAGCAATTAACGGGCGAGAACCGGGTATTGAAGCAGGAGATTGAGAAGCATTACCATTTCGAGCATATAATCGGGCGCAGCCCCGCCATGCGGAAAGTAATTGAACTGGTAAAAAAGATTATTCCCACCGACACGACGGTATTGCTGCAAGGGGAAACCGGCACAGGTAAGGAATTGATCGCGCGGGCGATTCATTACAACGGTCCCCGGCAGAAAAAATTGTTCGTCGCGCAAAATTGTGCCGCCCTGCCGGACACCTTGCTGGAAAGCGAATTGTTCGGGCATAAAAAGGGCGCCTTTACCGACGCTTCCGCCGATAAAAAGGGGTTGTTCGCTCTGGCTGACGGAGGCACTATTTTTCTGGACGAAATCGGGGACACTTCTCCGGCTATGCAGCAACGTTTGTTGCGGGTTTTGCAGGAAGGGGAGATTCATCCTTTGGGATCCACCAGGACGGTACGGGTGGATGTGCGCATCATTTCGGCCACCAACCGGGACCTCTATGGGGCTGTTCGGCGGGGGGAATTCCGGGAAGACCTGTTTTACCGGCTCAATGTTTTCCCCATCACTTTGCCGCCCTTGCGGGACCGGCGGGAGGACATCCCACCGCTTGTAAATCATTTCGTCCGGAAATACGCGATGAAAATGGGGAAACAAATCAGGGGGGTCAGCGCCGAGGCGATGGCGGTTCTGGTGGGGAGGAATTATCCCGGGAACGTCCGGGAACTGGAGAACATGGTTGAGCGGGCGGTAGTTCTGGCTGATGACGGCAACGAGATCACGGTTGAGAGTCTCCGGTCTGAGGCGCGTTCGGAAACCGTATGGACCGGAGCCGTGCCCGGTGCGCCATTGGGAACGCTGAAAGAAACCACCGCCGCGTTGGAAAAACAACTTATTACCCAGGCACTGGAAGAAACGGGGGGGAATATCAGTCAGGCCGCGAATCTTTTGGGATTAAGCCGGTTGGGTTTGTACAAGAAAATCGAACGGTTGGGGGTAAAGGTAACGCGGTAGCAACGGTACGGGCTTGCGTTTTTGATCGTTCATGGTCTCCTGACCATGAACAAGCGTAATAATCAATTCTGATAATTATTCCTGTTTTTATCGTTCTGCTATTGACTGTCCCGATTGACCGGGGCCTTGACAGGATTGTGGTATTAGAAGATCAACATCTTCATTGCAGGATCATGGTTTTTGGAACGGGAAAGATTCCCCACCCAATAATCACGCAGGATCAAGAGAGCCGGCGTTGATAATTGTCACTTTGAGAGAACTTTGATTATCGTAACGTTTAAAATGGAAACATTATTAACATCATAATGTAAACAAAGTATGCATATGCGTGATTATATTGTTAGCTCTGAATCGAAGGAAAGATGGGTATCATATTGAAATTAAATGGATTAGATGGTACGTCTGTTGTTCGTTGTTTTGTGGTATGATATTTGAACCATTTAATGGAGTATGGATAAACAGGCAAGAGGAACGAACATGAACCTGAACAAATCAAAAAGTATCGCGATTATTTTAACCGGTTTATTAGCGCAAAGTTGTTATACCCAGCTGGCGGTTACACAGCGGGTTGAGCCGCAACCGACAATGGTTTATCAGGAAGAAACCACCACGTCAGATGACACTCTTTATCCGGCTTCCGAGGAAGCCCCCTCCTTAGTTTATGAATACAACTACTGGTTCGTTAATCCCCCCACCTTCGGGTATGGTTACGATCCTTACTTCGGTAATATTGATTATTATTTTAACGTGTCTCTTGGTTGGGGCGATCCATATTGGTACAGCCCTTACTACCGACCTTACCGCTGGCGTTATTATTACAGTTCCTGGGGCTGGTATGATCCCTACTGGTACGATCCTTACGGGAACTACTGGGCTTATGATTATTACCCTGGTTACTACGGATACTCCTACGGAGGCCACTATTGGAGCGGCGATTATTACGATGATTCATATCCTCAAAAAAAGCGGGATTGGGATCGTCGCGGAGCTGATTTAACCGATACACCGATCGTACGGCCGGGGAATCTCGGCGCAAGTGAGCTGTTGGCCACGAATTCCGGTGAGGTTGAGTATCTCCTTCAAAACAGGAATCAACAGGGTACCGAACCACGGTCGATCGAGCGGAATGAACCGATATTCCAAAAACCAACGAATCGGAAGGTTGAACGGGAGATCAAGAAAGTCAAGTATACCAAAATAAAAAAGAAGAAGAAACGATCGAAACATTCCCACGGTACGGCCTACACATCAATGGAACAAGTTATTACCAAGTCGGTCACCCGTTCCACGGGAACCCGGAGCCGAAGGCAAAACAGCGATGCTAATTCCCGGGCCCAGGTTCGGAACAACACGGTGAAGAATGACCGCCCATCTTACAACTACAGGCCTAGCCGCAATACTTCGGTCTCCCGGTCCCATGAAATACGGAGATCGTCCGGCAGCCGATCGTCGGGTGAATCGCGGGCGCGCGGCTCAGGGAAATCAAATTCCGGTCGTAAGCGCAATAACTAAACCCAAATTATTGATGAAATCGTGAAAAAACCTAAGTTGTCATTCTTGATCCCGCCAAGGCCGGAGAAGAATCTCATAACTAACATAATATTAATAACATCAGAGATTCTTCATTTCATTCAGAATGACAAAAACAACTTTTTACGATTTCATCAATAATTCAATACGACGAAGTAAGCGAAAAAACGAATTAATATGTGTTTTATGCGAATATTATCGACAAGAAAAGTTTACCGTGAAAATTTTGTCCGCATTACGGATTCCATTTTGCTTGGTTTTCCGGTCAAATCGGAGAGCACACTTAATCCGGCAAAAATCACTTTCAGGAGTGTTGTATTATGAAAAATAAAATCCCCATGCTTATTCTTGGTTTAATCATTTTCTCCGCCGGAAGCCTGGCAGGGCAACAGGCTTACGACGCTATTCATATTCTGGATCGTGAAATCGGGTTCGGGACACGGGCTTTGGCCTTGGGCGGGGCCTATACGGGATTGGCCGACGATTACACGGCCACCTACTGGAATCCGGCGGGGATTGGTTACCTGAAGCAGGCTCAGTTTTACGCGGAACTGTCTCACCTGAATTTCGATAACCAGGCCCTGTTCGCCAATCAACGGACCAGCGATGCCCAGACTTACACGCGTTTTCGTTCGTTCGGTCTGGCGTTTCCGGTTCCGACCACGCGCGGGAGCCTGGTCCTGGCCGTGGGCGTAAATCGAATCCGGGACTTCGATGACAATCTGATGTTCAGCGGAACCAGTTCGCTGTCTAATGGGTTGGGTTTCGACATCAGCAATAATAACGGGGCCAGCACCTACTATCCCTTTGACCGGAACGTCCACCGTTTTGAGCAGGTGAGTAGTGAAGGCGGATTAAACCAGTGGCTTGTGGCGGCCGGGGTGGCTCTTTCTCCGCGCCTTATGATCGGAGCAACCGCTTCCATTATCGAAGGGGAGGAAGATTATCGTTTTCGGTTTATTCAAACCGATGCCGACAGCGTGTACAGTCAGTACCCCAGCGATTTCGCAACCTACCAGGTAAACCAATTTCTCAAATCCAAATACGAGGCTGTCCAGGTAAAAGTAGGGGGTTTGATTCAGGTAAGCCGCCGGATACGAATCGGCGGAGTAATGACCTTGCCGTCCCGGTTCAACGTGGAGGAAGTCCATTCTTTCCGCGATGAGTTGACTTTTGACGACGGTTACACCGATACGACCGAAAAATCCGGCCGCTGGGATTACCAGGTAAAAACACCCTTTTATTTCGACGGCGGGATTTCCTTTTCCGGTCGGTTGCTGACACTTTCGGCCGCGGCGCGGTACCGCGATTGGTCCCAAACGCGTTTCGAAGGAAACGATCGTCGGATCGACGATATGGAATATTTGGAATTACAGGAAGAGAATGATTCCATCCGACGAAATTATCGTCCTGTCACGGAATACCACTTAGGTGGGGAGATTACGCTGTCGGCTTTGAATACCAAGTTACGAGGAGGATATGCCTATTATCCATCGCCGTTGCACACGGCACGGAAGGAAGAAGATCGGAAGTTGTACAGCGGCGGGTTAAGTTACGTTATTGATGAAAATATCAGTTTTGATGTCACCTACCTGCGGGGTTCCTGGAAGCGGGAAAACCGCGATCGATACACTCCCGGCGGTACGTTCGAATCGATCACCTTTAAAAAGTTGCTGATGGGGTTTTCCATAGGTTTCTGACCGGGAACGCCATAGCGGACAGGAAAGACCGGAAATTACCCGATGTTTTTCCGTCTGCGCTCAGATGAATCGAAGCCTCGGTATACGGGATGACGGAATAATGAGGACAGGGCTTGCGCGGCGTAGCAAATTGAATCCGATTCAGACTATTTGATATGTTAATATCGATTCTTTGTGTTCTTTAACCGTTCTGTAATTCTATAGTTTATGAATAGGAATGAAATTCAAAGGTAGCGGAGTACTTTTTTCGGAAAAGTGGGAAATTATTATAATAATAACATTGACAAAAAAATAACAAATTATTATTTTCCCCGAAAATATTTCTCATTTTACGGTTTCAAATGATTGATTATACTTCTTATGCAATGTTGAACAAGACCGTTAATGAGATGTAAGATTTTAAGAGTGATATTTATAAGGGAAGTGTATTTGCTGTTTTGTGTTCAACAAATTTTAGAGGAAGTGGCCTTCTTGAAAATCGAAGGCCGACGTAAGAGAATTGACCTTGCGAAAAGGTCGCCGGTGGTTCTTCTGTCAGGGAATAGAACTGTGGAATTTAAAGAAGCAGTTTTGGTTAATTATCAGCCGGCTAATATATACCCGATAGTATTTACTTATTTTGGTTCAACCGCAAATCGGGATCGATTTGGTGGTGAAAATATAATCCATCTTTCTTTTATAGACATTTGGTTGCACTTAAAAACCATAGCTTTGTTGTTAGCGATTGGATTCAGAAGCAGTAGAATATAGCAGCAGTGGTAAATGTTTTGTGGCCTACATATAAGTGGATACGATTACATGTTAGCAAAAGATAAGGGAAACGGTTTATTCCTCTCAAAACGTTCAAGGTCAGAGGTAAAAAAAGTATTTGAAAATACCTTGGATCACGCACTTGAAGAATTCAATTCCAGGCTGAATTCGTTGAATTCTCTATTGGCGGATACTTCGGATAATATGAAATATGAAGCGGATACGTCATTTAAAAGTCTGCTTTCGTTTGATATTGATGAGGACAGTGGTATCTGGATTTACGGTTATCCGGATACTACCATCAGACATTACGACCGGGAGGGAAGGTTCCTTTCGGAATTTGCTTTGGAGCCGGAAGATTTGAAAATTTCTCCACAAGGATCAACGAAGGATAAGAGGGAACGATTGTCGGGAATGGGAAATGGATTTTATCGGGCCTTTTGTCTTTATGCTGTTCAAGATAAAATCATTGTTTCGTACAAAACACGGTATCCGGACCGGGACAATAAATCGAATGTTATTGCCGTTTACACCAGGGACGGGAAATTTGTCAAAAGGAAAAATATTCCATATACGCTTTACAAAGTAGGCAATGCATTATATTATTGGAAACAGGAAGGAGATTGGTGGCGGTTGATGGAATGGGAGGTTTAGGGGAGGGTACGGAGGACATTATCAAATGTTTGTTTTTGACGGCCGCCAGAGTCATAGTCAGTACAGACCTGACAAATGGTCCCGATTCACTTCTTTGTGAACGTTGATTAAATGTATGGCAATAGTCCTGGTGGGTATATAAAATCCCGGTATAACGATAATATAATCTTTGTACATAAATTGGAATATGGAATATATTATTGTTGGTTTTAATTAGTAAGTACGTAAGTACAACGGGTTGATTATTTTCGAAAAGTACCAGCTTTAGTGTTTTGAGCCGAAACCATTTTTAACGGAGGTTGTTCAAATTTTCCATGATCAGGATAATTCCTTTTAATAATGATTTACGATTGAATAACATTTTACGGAGATGTGACATTTTTCTTTTTATCCTTGTAATGTTTCTGTTCCTTACCGCCTGTCCGGATACACCGGAACCACCCCCGGAGTGTGGCCCCAATCAGGTGTTGAACGCCTCCGGTGACGATTGCGACTGTGCGCCGGGCTACCACTGGAATGAAGACCAAACCAAATGTCTCATGGACACCACCAGCCACAACTTTGTATTTTACGAGGATCAGGTTGTAGGAGATCCTCTTACATCCGGTTTTTTTGATGTGTCAATTATTAACGGAAACAATATTTGGGCAGTTGGCTACATTGAAACCGATGAATATGACACATCCACCGGATTTGATTATTCAAAGTACAATGCCGCCCATTGGGATGGAAATGAATGGACTTTGAAAAAAATAGTATTGCGGTATGATCTGATGAATATGGGTCAGGTTTTTTCATATTATGATAGTAGTGGTCAGGAAATACGTGGAGTATATTATATTGACAATGAGTTATGGTTCATGTCGCTCGTAGGAGGCCGGGCACGCTTGATAAATGGGACATGGGATTATTTTGAAGATCAATATGGATATGGTCTTTCCGGAGGCTAATTATGGGGTACATCCACGAATAATATGTACATAATCAGTGCTGGCATGAGCAGCGGTATTTTCCATTATGATGGTTCCGCGTTCTCTCCTTCCGGTTCAGGATCTATGTATTTAGTAGACATCTGGGGTTTGGATGAGGACCACGTCTGGGTAGTGGGCTATAACCGACAAAATGGTGATTCACAAATTCTTTATTATGATGGTACTGCCTGGCGGGAGAAGTATTACCTGGATTTTTCCGAATGGTGGCCGGACAACGTTAATCCTGATACGTTGGATGGGGCCGTTCAGACCGTATGGGCTTATGGCGACACGGTTTATTTCGGCACCCGGCATGGTGTCTGGAAGGAGTCCGTAACCACTCGTAAAGGTTCCATGGTTTCCTTTACGGATCTGGGAATGGAAATATTTTGGATACGTAGGATCAGGGGGAATGGCTGTAATGATGTTTTTGTGGTGGGCAATAAGGGGGAGGTTGTGCACTTCAACGGCAGGAATTGGCAGGTAATTCAGGAGGGTAATCCGACCTATGAAATCCGGTCAATAGATGTGAAGGATGATATGATTTTGTTGGTCGGTCACGACAATAATTTGAGAGCATTAACCGTCCGCGGTTATCGGTAGGGAACTGGCCCTGCGGGTGAAATGAAACTTTATGTTTCCAAACACTGCCGAATAAAAAAGTACAGGCCGATTATTAACGTTTGTTAATTTCCGCCGTTGTTCCGGTATTGGTTATACCCGTAAACATTACAATTATTACTTAATCAGGAAAGAAAATGTCGTTGAAATTACACTATCTGCAGCACGTTCCTTTTGAGGAT